>NZ_NKRF01000067.1:0-115947 GCF_003408955.1 Pseudomonas sp. GL93 | reverse complement strand
TTTTCTAGTAGGCGCGAGCTTGCTCGCGAAGAACGTCAACGATGACGCGTTTAACCTGTTTAAACGCGGCGGCCTTGGGATTTTCGCGAGCAAGCTCGCTCCTACAAATAAAAAACGGGAGCCCCGCAAAGGGCTCCCGTTTTTTTTATTTGACGTTAACGGTGATCACTTTCGATGCAACAGTGGGTTCGAACTGGCGATGCACGTTGTCGCCGGCCACCAATTGCAGGGTGTGCTTGCCTGGCGTCAGGGTCAGCTCGGTTTCGGTCTGCGCTTTGCCGAAGTGAATCGAGGTAGGCGTGGCCGGGATCGCCTCATTGGCGTTGAGCGACTCCACCTTCTGGTCTACCAACAGGTGGTGGTGCCCGGCGTTAGGCACTTGCTTGTCGATCGGTTCCAGGTCCAGCTTCTTGACGCCGAATTTGACGGTGAAGGTTTTATCAACGGTGGCGCCATCTTTCGGCGAGACGATGAACACTTCGGCACCTGCAGGCGCAGGCGTACGAGGAAGGTCTGCGGCACTGGCCAACATCGAGGTACCCAGCAAAAGGCTGGCAATCGTTGCACGGGACAAAAGGGCTTTCATTCGCTTCTCCAGTTTTTCGGTGAAATCTGTAGGGTTATGACAACTTCGCGATAAATTGCGGTCCAAGGCACCCGACACCATAGCAAAACGATGCTCAACGGCGCCTCGCCTGTACGAATTCTTTAGGAGTGACCATGCGCTTTTCGCCTGGCCTGTTGCTGTTGCTTCCTCTTCTGAGCCCCTTGGCTCATGCCGAACTGATTGACGACGTCAACGATCGCGGTGAACTGCGCATCGCCCTGGAAGCCAACACCCCGCCGTACAATTTCAAAGAGGGCGACAAACTCGCCGGTTTTGAAGTGGAGCTGGGTGAACTGCTGGCCAAGGAAATGGAGGTGCGCTCCTCGTTTATCACCACGGATGAGGCTGACCTGCTTTCCGGCGTGGCAACCGGCAAGTACGACGTGGCCATTAACCATATCGCTATGACTGCCGCGCTTGAGGATCGTTTCGATTTCAGTGAGGCTTATCACCAGAAGCCGGCATTGGCGATCCCGTTCCAGAAGGGCAACCCGGCGTTCAAGACCAGTTTGAACGGGGCATTGAAGCGGGTGAAAGACGATGGCCGGTTGAAGGCGCTGTCGAAGAAGTGGTTTGAGGTGCAATAAATGTAGGAGCTGGCTTGCCTGCGATAGCGGTGTATCAGCACCTTATGTGTAACTGACAGACCGCTATCGCAGGCAAGCCAGCTCCCACATTTGATCTGTTTAAGCTTCTTAAAGCTGCGTGAGGGCCACCGCCGCCTCTGGCAACTGCAACTCACTGAACACCTGCACACCATGGCGCTTGAGCAAGGCCGCGGTGACGCCTTCGCCACTGACCTTCACCCCACTGAAGGTGCCGTCATAGGTCAACAGGTTGCCGCAGGACGGGCTGTTGGCCTTGAGAATGGCGATGCGGATGTGGTGGCGTTGCACCAACGCCAAGGCTTGGCGGGCGCCGTCGAGGAAGGCGCCGCTGAAGTCTTCGCCCTCGGCGGTCAGTACCTGGGCACGGCCTTCCCACACGTCGATGCCCTGCCCGCCGGGGATCTCGGCCGACGGCCGCGGTGTGGGCAAGCCGCCCGCCACTTCCGGGCAGATCGCAACCACGCGGCCTTCAGCTTGCCAGGCCGCCAGTTGGTCGAATGGGCCGCTGGCCCCGCCGTCATAGCGCACCTTGTGCCCGAGCAGGCAGCGGCTGACCAGAATCTTTTCCATGCTTAAAACGGCTCGTTGCCCCGCCGGCGAAACCAGCCCGTCAGGGACAGGCGTTCACGCGTAGCGGGCAAGACTTCGTGGGGCACCTCGCCCGACAGGAATACCACCCGGCAGCCCCCGGTGGGCACCACGTCGTATTCGACCCCGCCCTTGAGGTACATGCGCAGTTGGCCGCCATGCTCGGGCAGCCGGGCGTCGTTAAAGGAGATCACCGCCGAGACCATGCGCCGGTCGTCGTCGCGAAAACGGTCTACATGCTTGAGGTAAAACGCGCCCGGCGGGTACATCGCGAAGTGGCTTTCGAAATCTTCCAGGCCCAGGAACAGGCTGCGATTCATTGCCAGGCGCAGGCCGTCCATCACGCCCATGTAGGTGTCGCAGATAGGCGCGTCGCCCTCCTCCAGCCACTGGATATGGTCACCGCGAATGCCTTCGCGAATCTCCTGGGTCGGCCCACGCCCTACCGCCGCCGGTGCCAGTTCACCCTGCGCCGCACGTTTACGGCACTCAGCCGCCAGCTCCAGGGTCAGAGCCTGGGGCAAGAAGCCATTTTGCTGCGACCAGCCTTTTTCGGCCAGGTCGTCGACGATGCGTTGCAGCAGCGGGTGATCGAGGGGTATTTGCATGGCGCGCATAGTATCCATACGCCTGAAAATCCGACAGCGCCGTTGAGCGTCTGAATACACTTTAGTCAGGTGACTGATAGGACTTCTCGACAAATCCTACGCCCGACACGGACAATAGTGGCCGACTGACAGGAGTCCTTATGCGTCGTTTGTTTTTTTCTGTGTTGATGTTCTGCGTTTTGCCCGTCTGGGCAGACGGCCATGACCAGTTGTACAAGGTCGCCGGCTGGGCCGAACAACGTGCGCACTTCAATGACGCCCTCAGTGCCGCCCAGCAGCGCTACCGCAATAGCCTGCCGCCGGTGGTGTACCAGGCGCTGGTGGACAACAGCAATAAACGCTTTGCCGCCCAGGCCATGGACCAACGTGCCGAGGCGCAACTGCGCAAGCACTTGCCCGACCCGAAACCTGCCCTGGCGTTTTTCCAATCGCCTCTGGGCCGCAAGATCGTCGCCGCCGAGTTGCTGGCCACGCGCCGCGACCAACTGGCAAAAAACGCCCAGGGCCTGCCCAAACTCGAAGCCGATGCCACCCGCAGCCTGATCATCGGCCACCTGGCCCAGGCCCTGCCCGCCCGCGAGGCCGGTGCCGAGGTCAGCCTGGCGATTGCGGGCGTAGCGGCCGACAGCTTGAGCCAGATGATCCCCGGCCTGCTTGGCGGCGGTCAGGCACAAGGGATGTTGAATGGGCAGCGCGAGCGGTTGATGCAGCAGATCGACAAAGACCTGAACAACACCTTGCTGTATGTCTACCGGGATTTGTCCGACCCGGAGCTGGAAGAGTTCGCCACCTTTGCCGAGTCGCCGGAGGGTAAGGCGTATTACCAGGCTGCCCTGGCGGCCATTCGCGCAGGGCTGGCTGTCGGCCAAAGCACCTCAAGCCTGACGCAGTAAACCCTGTGGGAGCTGGCCTGCGATTGCGATCTGTCAGTTACACCGCTATCGCAGGCAAGCCAGCTCCCACATTTTGACTGCGTTATTTCAGGTGATCCGTGAGGAAGCTAAAATATGCTTCGCGAATCTGCGGAATTTCATTGGCCAAGTGATGCCGACCCTGCTTGAGCATCAACACCTCAGGCCGGTCGAACTTACCCCGCAACACCTGCAAATTGTGCTGCCAATCCACCGTCATATCTTCCTCACCCTGCACGATCACCGGGCGCCGGGGGCTGCGGGGTGCGGCTTCGATGCGTTTGATCCAGCGCGCCAGCGACCCCACCCAGGCGGTAGGCAGTTGGCGAGGCTGTAGCGGGTCGGCTTCCAGGAACGGCTTGAACGCAGGGTCGTTGGAGTTATCGCTGAAACGCCGGGCGATGCCTTTGACGAAGGGGCGCAGCAGGTAATAGCTGACCTGCGACCAACCCCAGGCACGCGGCCGCACCAACGGCGACAGCAGGAAGGTCTTGCCCTGGGCCGGGCTTTGGGCGCCGTGGTTGAGCAGGTGGTCCACCACGATGGCGCCGCCGGTGCTTTGCCCGAACAGGTGCCAGGGTTGCGGCAATTGCAGCGCCTTGGCCTCGACGAACAAGGCCTGCACCACGCTCTGGTACACCGCAAAGTCATCGATGCTGGCGCGCACGCCGCTGGACAAGCCATGGCCCGGCAGGTCGCAGGCGATCACCACGAAGCCCTGGTCCAACGCCCAATCCACCACATGGCGGTACAGCCCCATGTGATCGTAGAAACCGTGGAACAGGAACATCGTCGCCACCGGCGCTGGCGGCCACCAGACCTGGGACACCCCCTCAAATCCCCCCTCCTGCAAGCGCCCCAGGCGGCCACCGCCGGCACCTGGCGTGCGGCCAGGTCGAGCCCGTAGAAACGCTGGTAAACCCTCGCCTCGGCTGACAGCGGCTGCGCATCCATCAGGGGGCGCAAGCTTTCGCGCAGATGATCAGGGTCAAAGGTGACGGGCATAAAGGCTTCCAGACTTGCGGTGAAGATGAATATCGAGCTGCGATATTCATCTGTCAGGACAAGCATGGCAAGCTACGCGACCTGCGAGGATACATCCAATGCGACCGCCCTACCGTAACGCCCTGTTCGCCAGCCTGATCCTGGTTATCTGCGCCGGGGTGCTGTGGGCGGCCTATGACTGGTTCCAGGGCCGCTACCTGCGCGCCTTCAGCGAACACACCGCGGTATTTTCCGGCGATGCGCTGCAACTGCCCGCCGCCCTCAGTGGCCCTGGCCCGATTCGCCTGGTGCACTTCTGGGACCCGGCCTGCCCGTGCAATGTCGGTAACCAGCAACACCTGGGCGAGTTGATCGAGCAGTACGCGCCCCAAGGGGTGGAGTTCTATGCCCTGCAAAAACCCGGCAGCCACGGCCAGTTGCCCGAGAACCTGCGCCACCTGAAAGTCCTCGATGCCCTGCCCGGCGCGGACCAGATCCCCGCCAGCCCGGCCGTGGGCATTTGGGATCGCACCGGCAAGCTGGCGTATTTCGGCCCCTACAGCGAAGGCCTGACGTGCAACGCCAGCAACAGTTTTATCGAGCCGATCCTCAAGGCCCTTGGAACCGGACGCGAAGTGAATGCCACTCACACCCTCGCGGTAGGCTGCTATTGTTCGTGGCCTAAGGATCTGTAGTCCGTCCACTTTGGTAAGGAATGTTCATGAAGCGCGTCCTGCAGGTTTTTGCGGTGCTGATTGTGCTGGTCGCCCTGGGCGCCGGTTGGTACGTCTACAGCAAACAACCCACGCGCCAGGGCACGGTGACGCTGGCGCACCTGCAAGGTTCGGTCACGGTGCGCTACGACGACCGTGGCGTACCGCATATCCGTGCCGAAAACGAAGCCGACCTGTACCGCGCCCTGGGCTATGTGCATGCCCAGGACCGGCTGTTCCAGATGGAGATCATGCGGCGCCTGGCCCGTGGCGAACTGGCCGAGGTACTCGGGCCCAAGCTGCTGGAGACCGATAAGCTGTTTCGCAGCCTGCGCATCCGCGAGCGTGCCCTGAGCTATGTAGAGCATATGGACCCTGGCTCAGCCTCGACCAAGGCCCTGCAAGCCTACCTGGACGGGATCAACCAGTATCAGGACAGCCACGCCAGCCCCATGGAGTTCGATGTACTGGGCATCACCAAGCGCCCGTTTACCGCCGAAGACAGCATCAGCGTCGCCGGGTACATGGCCTACAGCTTTGCCGCAGCCTTTCGCACCGAGCCGGTGCTGACCTATGTGCGCGACCGGCTGGGCAGCGACTACTTGAACGTCTTCGATCTGGACTGGCAACCCAAGGGCGCTCTCAACCTGGCGGCCAGCGATTGGCAGACCCTTGGCGCCATCGCCGCCCTGAGCGAACAGGCCCTGGCCGACAACGGCCTGCCGCAGTTCGAAGGCAGCAATGCCTGGGCCGTCAGCGGCAGCCACACCCAAAGTGGCAAGCCGTTGCTGGCGGGTGACCCGCATATCCGCTTCTCGGTGCCTTCGGTGTGGTACGAGGCGCAGCTGTCGGCACCAGGCTTTGAGTTGTACGGCTACCACAACGCGCTGGTACCGGTGGCGTTCCTGGGGCACAACCTGGACTTCGGTTGGAGCCTGACCATGTTCCAGAACGACGACCTCGACCTGGTCGCCGAGAAGGTCAACCCGGACAACCCCAACCAGGTCTGGTACCACGACCAATGGGTGGACATGAGCAGCAGCGAGCAGCAGATCCAGGTCAAGGGCCAGGCGCCGGTGACCCTCACCCTGCGCCGCTCGCCCCACGGCCCGATCATCAACGACGTGCTCGGTGAGAACGCTGGCAGCACACCGATTGCCATGTGGTGGGCGTTCCTGGACAGTGAAAACCCGATCCTGGAGGGTTTCTATCAGCTCAACCGTGCCGACACCCTGGCCAAGGCTCGTGCCGCGGCCGCCAAGGTTTCGGCGCCGGGCCTGAACATCGTGTGGGCCAATGCCAAGGGCGATATAGGCTGGTGGGCAGCGGCGCAATTGCCGATCCGCCCAGCTGGCGTCAACCCGGCGTTCATCCTCGATGGCAGTACCGCCCAGGCCGACAAGCTGGGTTTCTACCCTTTCAGTGCCAACCCCCAGGAAGAAAACCCACCGCGCGGCTACGTGGTGTCCGCCAATGCCCAGCCGGCATCGCCCACCGGCATGCCAATTCCCGGTTATTACAACCTGGCTGACCGTGGCCAGCAGTTGAACGCGCAGTTGAGCGACACAAGCGTGAAGTGGGATGTGACCAACAGCCAGGCCCTGCAACTGGGTACCACCACCGCCTATGGCCCGCGCCTGCTGGCGCCGCTGTTGCCGGTGCTGCGCGAGGTGGTCAAGGACCCGGCGCAACTCAAACTGGTGGAACAGCTTGCCAGCTGGAAAGGTGACTACCCGCTGGACTCCACCAGTGCCACGCTGTTCAACCAGTTGCTGTTCAACCTCAGCGACGCGACCTTTCACCCCAAACTCGGCGATGCCTTGTTCAAGACCCTGCTCGGCACCCGCTTGATCGACGCCGCCTTGCCACGCCTGGCCGCATCGGCAGACTCACCCTGGTGGAACGGCAATCGGGCCGACACCGTCAAGCTCGTCTGGGACAATAGCCTGGCCCACCTCAAGGCTACGTTCGGCGATGACCCGGCGCAGTGGCAGTGGGGCAAGGCGCACACCCTGACCCACGGCCACCCGCTGGGCCTGCAAAAACCGCTGGATAAAATCTTCAACGTCGGCCCGTTCCCGGCACCGGGCAGCCACGAAGTGCCGAACAACCAGACCGCCCCGATTGGCCCGGCACCTTGGCCGGTGACCTACGGCCCGTCGACACGGCGCCTGATCGACTTCGCCGACCCGACCCACGCCCTCACCATCAACCCGGTGGGGCAAAGCGGTGTGCCCTTTGATACGCACTATGGCGACCAGGCGCAGAGCTATATCGAGGGCGGGTACGAGCAGGCGCACTTCAGTGATGAGGAGGTGACGGCCAATACCCGCGGTACCTTGAAACTGCTGCCCGCCCGATGATCGTTCCCACGCTCCGCGTGGGAATGCAGCCATGGACGCTCCGCGTCCGCCCTCAGAAGCGGGACGCAGAGCGTCCCAAGAGGCGTTACCACGCAGAGCGTGGGAACGATCACGCACGCTCAAACCGGCGCCGCAAAGTTAAGCCTGAACTGTTGCGGCGTGACGCCCAGCCGGCGGTTGAACACACTGCGCATGTGCTGGGCGTCGCGAAAGCCACATTGATAGGCCACGGTTTTAAGCGGTGCGTGGCTGCTTTCAAGCATCGCCCGCGCCGCATCCACGCGCGCCCTCTCGACAAATTCCGCCGGCGTAATCCGCGCTTCACGGGCAAACACCCGGGAGAAATTGCGCGCACTCATATTGGCCGCCTTGGCCAGGTCGGCAATGGTCAAGTCTCCCGTCAGGTTGGCCAGCACGTACAGCTGCACCAGCGCCACCGCCGAGGTGGTTTCGGCATGGGGCGTGAGGAACGGGCTGAACTGCGATTGCCCGCCCGAGCGCTGGGTGAACACCACCAGGCGCTTGGCCACGCTCAGGGCCACTTCCGGACCGTGATCCTGGGCCAGCAAGTACAACGACAGGTCGATACCTGCCGTGACCCCGGCGGAGGTGTAGAGCTTGCCGTCCTGCACATAGAGGCGGTCGGCTTCGACCTGGGCCGAGGGGCACAGGCGCGCCAGGCTGGCGGCATCGTTCCAATGGGTAGTGACGGTCTTGCCGTCCAGCAGACCTGCACGGGCCAGCATGAAGGCGCCATTGCAGATCGAGCCAAAGCGCTGCGCCTTCGCGGCGGCCGCGCGCAGCCAGGCGTCAAACTCGGGGCCAAAGTCTTCGAAGGGTAACTGCGGGCCACCGGCGACCAGCAACAGGTCGTAGGGTTGCCGGGCTTCGCTGTAGTGCTTGTGGGCCTGCAATGACAAACCGTTGGAGGCCGCCATGACGCCGTGGCCGAAGCCGAGCACTTCCAGCCGATAGTGATCCTCGGGCGCCAGGAAGCGATTGGCCTCGCAGAACACATCCATCGGCCCGGTCACGTCCAGCGACTGGACACCGGGGAATATCAGGATGGCGACGGTTTTGCCCATGGTCACAAACACCTTTTTCCAACTGAATAAACACAAACCCCTTGTGGGAGCTGGCTTGCCGGCGATGCAGACGACTCGGTACCTCAGGTACACCGAGGTGATGCTATCGCAGGCAAGCCAGCTCCCACAGGGGATCGCCTACATGCTTGGCGCGATGTGGCGGCACATTGGCCGGGATCGCCCCCCTGTGGCGATAGCCGCTTCAGGGTCATGGGACCAGACTGGAATCTTTCCAGAGGAGATCCACCATGAGCACCACCATAGCCGGTATCCAGATCCCTGACAGCGCCTTGGCCAGGGCCACCACCGAATACATCCGCGACGTCGAATCGGACCTGCTCTACCACCATTCGCGCCGGGTCTTCCTGTTCGGCGCCTTGAGCGGTGAGCGCAAGCAATTGGCCTACAACCCGGAGTTGCTCTACGTCGGCGCGATGTTCCATGACCTGGGCCTGGTGGAAGGCCACCGCAGTGACGACGAGCGTTTCGAAGTGGACGGCGCCAACGCCGCCGCTGCGTTCCTCAAACCTTATGGGTTAAGCGATGACGATATCGAACAAGTGTGGTTGTCCATCGCCCTGCACACCACGCCGGGCGTGCCGAAACACCTGCGCCCCACCGTAGCGCTGGTGACCGCCGGTGTGGAGATGGACGTGCTGGGCATGGACTACACCGCGTTCAGCAGCGCGCATCGCGAAGCGGTGGTGCACGCGCATCCACGGGGTGAAGGGTTCAAGGAGTGCATTATCTGCGCGTTCGCCGACGGCTTGCGCCATCGCCCGCAGACCACGTTTGGCAACGTGAAGACCGATGTGCTGGTGGACCAGGAGCCGGGGTTCAAACCGATGAATTTTGTGCAGGTGATCCGCACGTCGCCGTGGGCTGCCTAGCTAAGCCCCACTGTAGGAGCGAGCTTGCTCGCGAAAAACCTGAGAGCGCCGCTGGGTGTCAGGTACCCAGCGTCATCGTTAACGTTCTTCGCGAGCAAGCTCGCTCCTACAGTGGATCGCGTCGGCAGTTAGACCGGCGCTGGCGCCCGGCGCTTGTCCGGCTGCTGCCAGCCATCCGCCGCGGCTTCTTCAATCGCTTGCTGAATAGCCTTCTTGCGATGCTCTTCGGCCCGACGGCTGAAGAACCACACCAGGAAGGTCACCAGCGAAACCGCCAACAGAATCAGGCTCGCCACGGCGTTGATCTCGGGTTTAACCCCCAGACGCACCGCCGAGAACACTTCCATCGGCAAGGTGGTGGAACCGGGGCCCGACACGAAGCTGGCCAGTACCAGGTCGTCCAGCGATAGCGCGAACGACATCATGCCGCCCGCCGCCAGCGACGGCGCAATCATTGGGATGGTGATCAGGAAGAACACCTTCCACGGCCGTGCGCCCAGGTCCATCGCCGCTTCTTCGATCGACAGGTCCAGCTCGCGCAAGCGCGCCGACACCCCCACCGCCACATACGCCGCACAGAAGGTGGTGTGGGCGATCCAGATGGTGACGATGCCACGCTCCTGGGGCCAGCCGATCATCTGCGCCATGGCCACGAACAGCAGCAACAACGACAGACCGGTGATCACTTCGGGCATCACCAACGGTGCCGTCACCAGGCCACCGAACAGCGTGCGGCCCTTGAACTGGCTGATGCGCGTCAGCACGAAGGCCGCCAGGGTACCCAACGCTACCGCCGCCACCGCCGTGTAGCAGGCGATTTCCAGGGAGCGGGCTACCGAGCCCATCAACTGGGTGTTGTCCAACAGGCCCACGTACCACTTGATCGACCAACCGCCCCACACGGTCACCAGCTTGGATTCGTTGAACGAGTAGATCACCAGGATCAACATTGGCAGGTAGATGAACAACAAGCCTGCGACCAGCATGAAGCTGGAGAAACGAAAGCGCTTCATATCTTGCCCTCCAGCTCTTTGGCTTGGCTGCGGTTGAACAGGATGATCGGCACAATCAGGATCGCCAGCATCACCACCGCCAGGGCAGACGCCACCGGCCAGTCACGGTTGTTGAAGAACTCTTGCCACAACACCTTACCGATCATCAGGGTTTCCGGGCCGCCGAGCAGTTCAGGAATCACGAACTCGCCCACCACCGGGATAAACACCAGCATGCAACCGGCGATGATGCCGTTCTTGGACAGCGGCACGGTGATTTTCCAGAAGCTGTTGAAGGTGCTCGACCCCAGGTCGGAGGCGGCTTCCAGCAGGCTCTGGTCGTGCTTCACCAGGTTGGCGTACAGCGGCAGGATCATGAACGGCAGGTACGAATAGACCACGCCGATGTACACCGCGATGTTGGTGTTGAGGATCTGCAGCGGCTCGTTGATCAAGCCCATGGACATCAGGAAGCCATTGAGCAGGCCGTTGTTGCTGAGGATGCCCATCCACGCATACACCCGGATCAGGATCGCGGTCCAGGTGGGCATCATGATCAGCAGCACCAGCACGGTCTGCATCTCTTTGCGCGCGGTGGCAATGGCGTAGGCCATCGGGTAGCCGATCAGCAGGCACAGCAGCGTGCTGAAAAACGCCATCTTCAGCGAGCCCAGGTAGGCGGCGATGTACAACTCGTCGCCCGCCAGCAAGCTGTAGTTGGCCAGGTTCAGCACCACCTCCAGCTTTTGCTCAACGTAGGTATAGATCTCGGTATAGGGCGGGATCGCCACATCGGCTTCGGCAAAGCTGATTTTCAGCACGATGAAAAACGGCAGTGCGAAAAACAGGAACAGCCAGAGGAAGGGAATCCCGATGACCACCTGCTTGCCATTGGGCACGATGCGATCCAAGCGCCGCTTGAATTTCTTCATGTTCATGAGCGAAGTACCACGCCGCTGTCGTCTTCCCACCACACGTACACCTGGTCACCCCAGGTTGGGCGCTGGCCACGGCGTTCGGCGTTGGCGACGAAGGACTGCACCAGCTTGCCGCTCGGCAGCTCCACGTAGAACACCGAGTGGCCGCCCAGGTAAGCAATGTCGTGCACCTTGCCGCTGGACCAGTTGTGCTCGCAGGTTGGCATTTCGGTGGTCACCAGCAGCTTTTCCGGGCGGATGGCGTAGGTCACCGACTTGTCTTCCACCGAGGTGGCGATGCCGTAGCCCACGTAGATGTCGCGGTCCAGGTCCGGGCATTTGAGCACCGCGTGGCCTTCGGCGTCGTCCACCACTTGGGTGTCGAAGATGTTGACGTTGCCAATGAACTCGCACACCAGGCGGCTGGTGGGAGTTTCGTAGATATCGATAGGGCTGCCGATCTGGGCGATCCAGCCCAGGTGCATGATCGCGATGCGTTCGGCCATGGTCATGGCCTCTTCCTGATCGTGGGTCACCATCACGCAGGTCACCCCAACGCGCTCGATGATTTCCACCAACTCCAGTTGCATCTGCGAGCGCAGCTTCTTGTCCAGTGCGCCCATCGGCTCATCGAGCAGCAGCAGTTTCGGGCGCTTGGCCAAGGAGCGGGCCAAGGCCACGCGCTGGCGCTGGCCGCCGGACAATTGGTGCGGCTTGCGCTTGGCATATTGGCTCATCTGTACCAGCTTGAGCATCTCGGCCACGCGTGCGTCGACTTCAGCCTTGGGGATCTTGTCCTGTTGCAGGCCGAAGGCGATGTTCTGCGCCACGGTCATGTGCGGGAACAAGGCGTAGGACTGGAACATCATGTTGATCGGCCGCTCGTAGGGCGGCATGTCGGTGATGTCCACACCGTCGAGGTAGATGCGACCTTCGGTTGGGCGCTCGAAACCTGCAAGCATGCGCAGCAAGGTGGATTTGCCCGAACCCGAACCGCCGAGCAAGGCGAAGATCTCGCCTTTCTTGATTTCCAGGGACACATCGTCCACGGCAATCGTCTCGTCGAACTTCTTCGTGACCCGGTCGATTTTGACCAGCACCTTTTTCGGTGTCTGGTCGCCCTCGAGGGCTTTCTTATAGGCGCCGGAGGCAACTGCCATTTACGAAACTCCCAAAAAAACTGTGCAGCCGGCCCAATGCGGGCCAGCCTTGGATAGTTTTAGCTTTACTTGCCCGTCTTGACCTTGGTCCAGCTACGGGTCATTAAACGCTGCACTTTCGGGGGTAGCTCAAAGTTGACGAATGTCCGCTCGAGAACCGCCTGCGGTGGGTAAACCGCTGCGTCGGTGCGTATCGATTGCTCCATCAGTTTGTCCGCCCCTGGGTTAGGGTTGGCGTAACCGACTTGATCGCTGACCTGAGCGATCACCTCAGGCTGCAGCAAATAGTTGATGAAGGCGTGGGCTTCCTTGACGTTGCTGGCATCCTTGGGAATCGCCAGCCCG
The DNA here is from genome assembly GCF_003408955.1 of Pseudomonas sp. GL93. Lineage (NCBI taxonomy): Bacteria > Pseudomonadati > Pseudomonadota > Gammaproteobacteria > Pseudomonadales > Pseudomonadaceae > Pseudomonas > Pseudomonas sp. GL93. The sequence continues at coordinate 103,176 of NZ_NKRF01000067.1, read as the reverse complement.
TCGAACCACAGGTTGCCGCCTTCTTTGGGAATCGTGTAGGCGATGTTCACGCCTTTGCCCGCCTCCGCCGCACGGGCCTTGGCCTGGAACACATCGCCGGAGAAACCGGCCGCCACGCAGATGTTGCCGTTGGCCAGGTCCGAGATGTATTTGGAGGAATGGAAGTAGGTCACGTAGGGCCGCACCTTCAGCAGTTTTTCCTCGGCTTTCTTGTAGTCGGCCGGGTTGGTGCTGTTGGGGTCCAGGCCCATGTAGTTGAGTACTGCGGGCAGCATTTCATCGGCCGAGTCCATGAACGACACGCCGCAAGTGGCCAACTTTTTCATGTTTTCCGGTTCGAACAACACGGCCCAGGAGTCGATCTTGTCGACACCCAGCACTTCTTTGACCTTGTCGACGTTGTAGCCAATGCCGTTGGTGCCCCACAGGTACGGCACCGCGTACTGGTTGCCCGGGTCGTTCTTTTCCAGGCGCTTGAGCAGCACCGGGTCGAGGTTGGCGTAGTGAGTCAGCAACGACTTGTCGAGCTTCTGGAACGCCCCAGCCTTGATCTGCTTGCCCAGGAAATGGTTGGACGGCACCACGACGTCGTAGCCGGTACGCCCGGCGAGCAACTTGCCTTCCAGGGTTTCGTTGGAGTCAAACACGTCATACACGGGCTTGATACCGCTGGCCTTTTCGAAGTTGGCCAGGGTGTCGGGGCCGATGTAGTCCGACCAGTTATAAATATGCACCGTCGGTGCGGCCTGTACGCTGGCAGCCAGCGTGATACCTGCACCCACCAGCATGGCTTTGCGAAATAAAGAAATTGGCAAGTGGAGGTCCTCTTGAATAGTTGGGGCCTTGAAGTTGTTGCCCGGCAACAAAACCGGCGCGCAACTTACCTTCGATAAACCGATCCGGCAAAACTTTCTGTCATTTATTTTCTGTACGGTTGCCGCTGTTTGTAGGAGCGAGCTTGCTCGCGAAGAACTCACAGGCAACGCGGGCGACCAGAGGCGCTGCGTTATCGTTGACGATTTTCGCGAGCAAGCTCGCTCCTACAGGTTTCTGGCGTTATTTACCGGACTTGATCTTGGTCCAGCTACGGGTCATTTCACGCTGAGTTGCCGCCGGCATGTCGGCAATGGCGTAGAGCTTGGATTGCACTTCGGCCGACGGATAAATACCCGGGTCGCTGGTGATGTCTTTATCGACCAGAGCGGTGGCTTTCTCGTTACCGTTCGGGAAACGCACACTGTTGGTGATCGCGGCCATGACGTCTGGCTTGAGCAGGTAGTTCATGAATGCGTAGGCAGCGTCGACGTTTTCGGCATCCTTGGGAATGGCGACCATGTCGAAGAAGCTGCCAGCACCTTCCTTGGGAATGTCGTAGGCGATCTTGACCTTGCCACCGGCTTCAGCCGCGCGGGTTTTGGCCTGTTCGATGTCACCCGAGTAGCCCACAGCCACGCAGATGTTGCCGTTGGCCAGGTCGGAGATGTACTTGGACGAGTGGAAGTAGCCGATCGAAGGACGGATTTTCATGAACAGGTCTTCGGCCTGTTTCAGATCAGCCTTCTTCGTGGTGTCGGTCGGCAGGCCCAGGTAATGCAGCGCTACCGGCAGCATTTCGGTTGGCGAATCGAGGAAGCTCACGCCGCAGCTTTTCAGCTTGGCGATGTTTTCCGGCTTCATCAGTACGTCCCATGAGTCGATCTTGTCCACGCCCAGTGCGGCCTTGACCTTCTCCGGGTTGTAGCCGATGCCCATCGAGCCCCACATGTACGGGAAGGCGTGCTTGTTGTCCGGGTCGCTGACCGATACGGCCTTGAGCAGGGATTTGTTCAGGTTGCCGTAGTTGGACAGCTTGGACTTGTCCAGCTCCTGGTAGACACCGGCCTTGATCTGCTTGGCGAGGAAGCTGTTCGACGGCACGACGATGTCGTAGCCGGACTTGCCTGCCAGCAACTTGGCTTCCAGGGTTTCGTTGCTGTCAAAAACGTCGTACACCACTTTGATGCCCGACTCTTTTTCAAAGTTGGCAATGGTGTCCGGTGCAATGTAGTCAGACCAGTTGTAGACGTGCAGCACTTTACTGTCTGCCTGGGCCGCGCCCGCCATTGCGCCCATCAGGGACAAGGCGAGGAGGGTCTTGCCAGCGTTCTTCAAACCTAATGCCTTCATTTGGTGATGCTCCAATTTTTTCTTTTTTGGGCCACAAGCGTTGTATGTTTTACGGCCCAACCGAAGGGCAACAAAACAGGGCGACAGTCTGGCAAGTTCAGGGGCCGGCTTTCAACCAAAGCCCCTGCATTTTTAACCGCCCAGTGCACCGCGCACTGAGCCTAGCACTTAGCCCTGCAAGGCAGCCAAAGTCAGGTCCAGGCAATGGCGGGCCTTGGTTACCAGCTCGTCGATTTCAGCCTTGCTGATGACCAGTGGCGGCGAAATGATCATGGTGTCGCCCACGGCGCGCATGATCAGGCCATTTTCAAAGCAGAAGGTTCGGCAGATCATGCCGGCGCCTTTGCCTTCGTGACGCTTGCGCGTCGCCTTGTCCTGCACCAGCTCGATCGCACCGAGCATACCGACGCCGCGGACCTCACCCACCAGCGGATGATCGCCCAGTTCCCTCAGACGTTTCTGCAAATACGGTGCCGTTTCGTCGTGCACACGGTTAACGATTTTTTCATCGCGCAGGATGCGGATGTTTTCCAGGGCCACGGCCGCGGCCACCGGGTGACCGGAGTAGGTAAAGCCGTGGTTGAAATCGCCCCCTTCGTTGAGCACCGCCACCACTTCGTCGCGCACGATCAGGCCGCCCATGGGCACGTAGCCCGAGGTCAGGCCCTTGGCGATGGTCATCATGTGTGGCTTGAGGTCGTAGAAATCGCTACCGAACCACTCACCGGTACGGCCGAAACCGCAGATCACTTCGTCGGCGACAAACAGGATGTCGTACTTGGCGAGGATTTCCTTGATGCGCGGCCAGTACGTGGCAGGCGGCACGATCACGCCACCGGCACCCTGGATCGGCTCGGCAATAAAGGCGCCGACGTTGTCCACGCCCAGCTCCAGGATTTTCTCTTCCAACTGATTGGCGGCCCACACACCGAATTCCTCGGGGCTCATCTCGCCGCCTTCGCCAAACCAGTACGGCTGCGCGATGTGGGTAATGCCCGGGATCGGCAAGTCGCCCTGCTCGTGCATATAGGTCATGCCGCCCAGGCTGGCGCCGGCCACGGTAGAGCCGTGGTAGCCATTCTTGCGGGCAATGATGGTTTTCTTGTTGGGCTGGCCCTTGATCGCCCAGTAGTGGCGGACCATGCGCAACATGGTGTCGTTGCCTTCGGAGCCAGAGCCGGTGAAGAACACGTGGTTCATGCCAGCCGGCGCGACATCGGAAATGACCTTGGCCAACTCCAATACCGGCGGGTGTGCGGTCTGGAAGAACAGGTTGTAGTACGGCAGTTCTTTCATCTGCTTGGCGGCGGCATCGGCCAGTTCATCGCGACCGTAACCGATCGCCACGCACCACAGGCCGGCCATACCGTCGAGGATCTTGTTGCCTTCGCTGTCCCACAGGTAAACGCCGTGGGCTTTGGTGATGATCCTTGGGCCTTTCTCTTTCAATTGCTTGAAGTCGCTGAACGGCGCCAGGTGGTGATCATTGCTCAAGGCTTGCCATTCACGGGTTTGCGGGTTGTTGCTGGACATACCGATCTCCTAGACTTTTCAGTGAAGGGCGCGCCGTTTGAAGGGCGCGCCCGGCGCATCAGACGGCGAAGAGCAGGAATTCCCGCTCCCACGAACTGATCACGCGCTTGAAGTTTTCATGCTCGGCCCGCTTGACCGCGACGTAGCCTGTGATGAATTTTTGCCCCAGGTATTTCTCGATGGTCTTGCTGTTTTCCATGCGTTCCAGGGCGTCTTCGATGGTCAACGGCAGGCGCAGGTTGCGCCGCTCGTAACCACGGCCCACCACCGGCGCGCTCGGGTTATGGCCTTCGACCATGCCGATGTAGCCGCACAACAGGCTGGCGGCAATCGCCAGGTACGGGTTGGCGTCGGCGCCCGGCCGGCGGTTTTCCCCGCGGCGGTTCTGCGGGCCGGCATCCGGTACGCGCAGGCCGACGGTGCGGTTCTCTTCGCCCCATTCCACGTTCACCGGCGCCGAGGTGTCGGGCAGGAAGCGGCGGAACGAGTTCACGTTGGGGGCGAATAAAGGCAGCAATTCAGGGATGAATTTCTGCAGGCCGCCAATGTGGTTGAGGAACAGCTGGCTCATGGTCCCATCTTCATTGGAGAAGACGTTCTTGCCAGTGGCGATGTCGATGATGCTCTGGTGCAGGTGCATCGCGCTGCCGGGCTCGCCGGTCATGGGCTTGGCCATGAAGGTGGCGGCCACGTCGTGCTTGAGCGCGGCTTCACGCATGGTGCGCTTGAACACCAGGATCTGGTCGGCCAAGGACAGGGCATCGCCGTGACGGAAGTTGATTTCCATCTGCGCGGTGCCGTCCTCGTGGATCAGGGTGTCGAGGTCCAGCTCCTGGAGTTCGCACCAGTCGTAGACGTCTTCGAACAACGGGTCGAATTCGTTGGCTGCTTCTATAGAGAAGGACTGGCGACCGGTTTCCGGGCGGCCGGAGCGGCCAATCGGCGGTTGCAGCGGGAAGTCCGGGTCTTCGCAGCGCTTGGTCAGGTAGAACTCCATCTCCGGTGCCACGATGGGCTGCCAGCCGCGGTCGGAGTAGAGTTTGAGGACTTTCTTGAGCACGTTGCGCGGCGACAGCTCGATCGGGTTGCCTTGCTTGTCGTAGGTGTCGTGGATCACCTGGGCAGTCGGCTCGATGGCCCAGGGCACCAGGAATACCGCGTTCTGGTCGGGGCGGCAGATCATGTCGATGTCGGCCGGGTCGAGCAATTCGTAATAGATGTCGTCTTCGACATAGTCGCCGGTCACGGTCTGCAACAGAACGCTCTCGGGCAGGCGCATGCCTTTTTCGGCAATGAACTTGTTGGTCGGCGAGATCTTGCCCCGGGTAATGCCGGTGAGGTCGCCAATCATGCATTCGACTTCTGTGATCTTGTGGTCTTTCAACCAATCGGTGAGCTGGTCGAGGTTGTTACTCATAAATGCCTCTGGGCTGGGTTTCCTGGCATCCATTAAAGGCCAGGCGTTGGTTGACGCAGCATCCGCGTCGTTTTTTCATTCAGGGTAGGAGCTTACCTGCCATTTGCCCATGGGTTGCATTCCTCACGCCAAAGTTGTGCGCAATTATGATCGGCACGGCGGATGAGGGTCGCTCAGTGGCGTAGGAGATGGCAAAAAGGAGATCGGCCGGGCCGTCAAGAATATTGGCCGGTGCCTGGGCATTCACGCGGGGCGAACGAGCTGCGGACAAAGCCTGGTTGGAGCAGGCAGAGACGCCGATTGGCGGCAGGTGAAACATGAAGCACCCCGGTATTATTGCTGTTATGGGTTTGAATCGAGCTTAGCCTTGTTCATTTTTTTACACAACACCCCCGTAAAAAATCCTACACGGCCCGCTCAAGCTTGCAGGTCCCAAGCCCCTCAAAACCAAAAAACCGCCCCAAAACCCCGCAAAAAAGGCTCCATGGCGCTTTTTTAGGGCAAAAAATGCCTCGCTTGACTTCGGCAGGCCGTTCGGGTTGACTGAAACCAGAAAAGATCAATGATTGATATTTTTAACAACAAAGGTGTTGCATCATGTCGGTACCCCCGCGTGCCGTTCAGCTTAACGAAGCGAACGCGTTCCTTAAGGATCATCCTGAGGTTCTGTACGTAGACCTTCTAATTGCGGATATGAATGGTGTGGTGCGCGGTAAGCGCATCGAACGCACCAGCCTCCACAAGGTTTACGAGAAGGGCATTAACCTGCCTGCCTCTTTATTTGCCCTGGATATCAACGGCTCTACGGTGGAAAGCACCGGCCTGGGCCTGGACATCGGTGATGCTGACCGAATCTGTTATCCAATCCCCGACACCCTGTGCAATGAACCCTGGCAAAAGCGCCCTACCGCGCAACTGCTGATGACCATGCACGAACTTGAAGGTGAACCTTTCTTCGCCGATCCGCGCGAAGTGCTCCGCCAAGTTGTTACCAAGTTTGACGACCTCGGTCTGACCATCTGCGCCGCCTTCGAGCTTGAGTTCTACCTGATCGACCAGGAGAACGTGAACGGCCGCCCGCAACCGCCCCGCTCGCCGATCTCCGGCAAACGCCCGCACTCGACACAGGTCTACCTGATCGACGACCTCGACGAATACGTCGACTGCCTCCAGGACATTCTGGAAGGTGCCAAGGAGCAAGGTATTCCGGCTGACGCCATCGTCAAGGAAAGCGCCCCGGCGCAGTTTGAAGTGAACCTGCACCACGTCGCCGACCCGATCAAGGCGTGCGATTACGCGGTATTGCTCAAGCGCCTGATCAAGAACATCGCCTACGACCATGAGATGGACACCACCTTCATGGCCAAGCCTTACCCAGGCCAGGCAGGCAACGGGCTGCACGTACACATCTCCATTCTGGACAAGGACGGCAAGAACATCTTTGCCAGCGAGGATCCCGAGCAGAACGCCGCATTGCGTCACGCGATCGGCGGTGTGCTGGAGACCCTACCCGCCCAGATGGCGTTCCTGTGCCCCAACGTCAACTCCTACCGTCGTTTCGGCGCACAGTTCTACGTGCCGAACTCGCCGTGCTGGGGCCTGGATAACCGCACCGTGGCGATTCGCGTACCCACCGGCTCGTCCGATGCCGTGCGTATCGAACACCGTGTGGCTGGCGCCGATGCCAACCCTTACCTGCTGATGGCCTCGGTACTGGCGGGCGTACACCACGGCCTGACCAACAAGATCGAGCCGAACGCTCCGGTGGAAGGCAACAGCTACGAGCAGAACGAACAAAGCCTGCCGAACAACCTGCGCGATGCCTTGCGCGAGTTGGACGACAGCGAGGTGATGGCCAAGTACATCGATCCTAAATACATCGATATCTTCGTCGCCTGTAAGGAAAGTGAGCTGGAGGAGTTTGAACACTCCATCTCCGACCTTGAGTACAACTGGTACCTGCATACCGTATAAGCGGTTGCTGCAATAAAAGAACGCCGCTGATTTTGGTCAGTGGCGTTTTTTTATGGGTTTCTACCGGTAGACCGAGTTGGCCTCTTCGCGAGCAAGCCCGCTCCCACAGGGGTCGGGTTTCAACTTTGGAATGCAGTTAAATGTGGGAGCGGGCTTGCTCGCGAAGGCGGCTTGGCAGACAACCAGGACTCCTGCTCATACAATGCCCGCTGCCTTGTAGGAGACATCCATGACCACCCGCCCCGCCGCCCCTCGCAAACCCCGCGCCCGCAGCCAGGCCCGGATCGACGCGATCCTTGAAGCCGCCCGCACCTTGCTGGCCGCCGAAGGTGTGGCGAGTTTGTCGATCTACAGCGTGGCCGAACGGGCACAGATTCCACCGTCATCGGTGTACCACTTTTTCGCCAGTGTGCCGGCGTTGCTGGAGGCGTTGACCGCTGACGTTCACGCAGCCTTTCGCGCTGCCATCCAGGCGCCCATCGAGCATGAATCGCTCAAGCATTGGCGCGACCTGTCCTACATCGTTGAACAACGCATGCTCAGCATCTACAGCAACGATGCCGCGGCGCGCCAGTTGATCCTGGCCCAGCACGGGTTGACCGAAGTGACCCAGGCCGATCGCCAGCATGATCTGGAATTGGGCGACTTGATGCTGGCGGTGTTCAACCGCCACTTTGAAGTGCCAACGCTGCCGAGCGATGTGGATGTGTTTGCCCTGGCATTGGAGTTGAGCGACCGCGTGTACGCGCGTTCGGTGCATCAGCATGGGCTGATTACGCCGCGCATGGCGGAGGAAGGGATGCGGGTGTTTGATGCGTATGTGGGGCTTTATTTGCCGGCCTATCTGCCCAAGCGCTGAATGCTGTGTTGTCTGGGCCGGCCTCATCGCAGGCAAGCCCGCTCCCACATTTGAATGCGTTCACACATCAAAATGTGGGAGCTGGCTTGCTTGCGATAGCGGTCTCAAGGACGGTGCCAATCACAACTTGGCAATCGACACCTCAGTGGATTTCACAAAGGCAATCACTTCACTGCCGATCACCAGCTCCAACTCCTTGACCGAACGGGTGGTGATCACCGAGGTGACAATGCCGGACGCGGTCTGCACGTCAATTTCCGACAGCACGTCGCCGACCACGATTTCCTTGATGGTGCCTTTGAACTGGTTACGCACGTTGATGGCTTTAATAGTCATGGTGTTTTTCCTGTGTGAGTTATTGAGCCCAACGCAATTGCGTCGGCAGCGGTGAAACAGGTTCGGGTTCCGGTGGGGAACCGGGTAGCGACAGCACGCGGTTGAGCACTTCGGCTTCCAGCGCGGCCAGGCGGTGTGAGCCACGGGCTCGTGGGCGTGGCAGGGCAATGTTCAGGTCGAGGCCGATTTCGCCGTTTTCAATCAGAATCACGCGGTCGGCAATCGCCACGGCTTCGCTGACGTCGTGGGTCACCAGCAACACCGTGAAACCGTGCTTGCGCCACAGGTTCTCGATCAGTTGCTGCATCTCGATGCGGGTCAGGGCATCCAGTGCGCCCAGCGGCTCATCAAGCAGCAACAGGCGCGGCTGGTGGATCAACGCCCGGGCGAGCGCCACGCGTTGTTTCTGACCACCGGACAACGCCGCCGGCCATTCATTGGCGCGCTCGGCCAGGCCAACCGCTTCCAGGGCTTCCAACGCTTTGGGGCGCCAGTCGCCCTTGAGGCCAAGGCCGACGTTATCGATGATCTTTTTCCAGGGCAGCAGGCGCGCTTCCTGGAACATCAACCGCGTATCTTCAATCGCTTCGTGCAGTGGCGCGGAGCCGGCCAGCAGCTCGCCGCCACTGGCTTTGTCCAGCCCCGCCAACAGGCGCAGCAAGGTACTTTTGCCGCAACCACTGCGGCCGACCACAGCCACGAACTGCCCCGCGGGAATATGCAGGTCAATCTCTTTGAGCACTTCGCGGGTACCAAAGGCCTTGCGCAATTTGCGCACCGCCAGCGGGATGCCCTTCAACAGACGCGGAGGTTGTTGAGCCGTCATGCTGCACCTCCTTTGACTTGATACGCCGGGTGCCAGCGCAGCCACACACGTTCCAGCCCACGGGCTGCCAGGTCGGCCAGTTTGCCGAGGATGGCGTACATGACGATGGCCAGCACCACCACGTCGGTTTGCAGGAATTCACGGGCATTCATCGCCAGGTAACCGATGCCGGAACTGGCCGAGATGGTTTCCGCCACGATCAGCGTCAGCCACATGAAGCCCAGGGCAAAGCGCACCCCCACCAGGATCGACGGCAGCGCGCCTGGCAGGATCCCTTGCCAGAACAGGCTGAAACCGGACAAGCCATAGCTGCGCGACATTTCCACCAGCGCCGGGTCGACATTGCGGATGCCGTGGTAAGTGTTCAGGTAGATCGGGAACAAGGTACCCAGGGCCACCAGGAAAATCTTCGCGGTCTCATCGATACCGAACCACAGGATCACCAGCGGAATCAGCGCCAGGTGCGGCACGTTGCGGATCATCTGCACGGAGCTGTCGAGCAAGCGTTCGCCCCACTTCGACAGCCCGGTGATAAAGCCCAGGGCCAGACCGATGCTGCCACCGATCACAAAGCCCAGGCCAGCGCGCCAGCCGCTGATGGCCAGGTGCGTCCAGATTTCGCCGCTGACCACCAGGTTAACCCCGGCTTCGATCACTGCACTCGGCGCTGGCAGAATGCGCGTCGACAACCAACCCGCCGACACCGACAACTGCCACACCGCCAGCAATAAGACCGGCAGCACCCAGGGCGCCACGCGATGGCTGATTTTTTCTAAGTCCATAACGGCGCCTCAGCTCTGTGACGCAGCTTTGGGAAGGATGTCGTTGGCAACCATCTCGCCAAACGGGCTGACGTAGCCGGCGCTTTTGGGCAGCTCGGGACGTTCGATATCCAGGTGCGGGAACAACAGCTCGGCGACCCGATACGACTCTTCCAGGTGTGGATAACCGGAGAAGATAAAGGTATCGATACCCAGGTCCGCGTATTCCTTGACCCGCGCAGCAACCGTTGGGCCATCGCCCACCAGCGCCGTCCCTGCGCCGCCACGTACCAGGCCGACGCCGGCCCACAGGTTGGGGCTGACTTCCAGGTTGTCACGGCTACCGCCATGCAAGGCTGCCATGCGTTGCTGGCCCACCGAATCGAAGCGCGCCAAGGACGCCTGGGCGCGGGCGATAGTCTCGTCGTCCAGGTGGGAGATCAGTTTGTCGGCGGCTTTCCAGGCTTCGTCGTTGGTTTCGCGCACGATCACGTGCAAGCGAATGCCAAAGCGCACCGTGCGTCCCAGCTTTGCAGCCTTGGCGCGCACCTGCGCGATCTTTTCCGCAACGGCTGCCGGCGGCTCGCCCCAGGTCAGCACCATCTCCACCTGTTCGGCCGCCAGGTCCTGGGCGGCTTCGGAGGAACCACCGAAGTACAGTGGCGGGCGTGGCTGCTGAATCGGCGGGTAGAGCAATTTTGCGCCTTTGACGCTGATGTGCTCGCCGTCGTAGTCCACGGTCTCGCCTTCCAGCACACGGCGCCAGATACGGGTGAACTCCACCGACGCCTGGTAGCGCTCTTCATGGCTTAAGAACAATCCATCGCCGGCCAGTTCTTCCGGATCGCCGCCGGTGACCAGGTTGAACAGCGCACGACCACCAGACAGGCGATCCAGGGTCGCGGCCTGACGCGCGGCCACGGTCGGGGAGATGATCCCAGGGCGCAGAGCAACCAGGAATTTCAAGCGCTGGGTCACGGGGATCAGCGAGGCGGCCACCAACCACGAGTCTTCGCAGGAGCGTCCCGTAGGGATCAACACCCCGCCGAAACCCAGGCGGTCGGCAGCCTGGGCCACCTGTTGCAGGTAACCGTGGTCGACAGCGCGGGCGCCTGCGGCGGTGCCAAGGTAATGACCGTCGCCGTGGGTGGGCAGGAACCAGAAAATATTGAGGCTCATGGAGTTGTCTCCTGAATGAAGTTGGATTACGGCGCTTTGGCAACCGCGGCGGGTGGCGTCCAGATCACGTCCTTGATGCTCAAGGGCTTGGGGATCAATTTGAGTTGGTAGAAGCTGTCGGCGATTTTCTGCTGGGCGGCGACCACTTCCGGGGTCAGGAACAGCGCGCCGTAGCCCTGGCGTTTCACCGATGTGAGGGTGATATCTGCTGGCAGGCCGAGCAGTGGGGCGACCTGCTCAGTCACTTCCTGCGGGTTGGCCTTGGACCATTCGCCTACCGCACGCACCTCTTCCACCAACGCCTTGATCACTTGCGGGTGTTGTTCGGCGTAGGGTTTGGTGGCCAGGTAAAACTGATGGTTGTCGGCAATCCCGGTGCCGTCTCGCAGGGTGCGCGCTTGCAGTTGCTTCTCGGCGGCGGCCTGGTACGGGTCCCAGATCACCCAGGCGTCCACGCTGCCGCGCTCGAACGCGGCACGGGCATCGGCGGGCGGCAGGAACACGGTCTTCACGTCGGTGTAATTGAGGCCGGCGTCTTCCAAGGCACGCACCAGCAGGTAGTGCACGTTGGAGCCTTTGTTGAGCACGACCTTTTTACCCTTGAGTTCGGCCACCGATTTGATCGGCGAGTCCTTGGGCACCAGGATCGCTTCGCTGGTAGGCGCGGGTGGCTCGTAGGCGACATAGAGCAGATCGGCGCCAGCCGCCTGGGCGAACACCGGTGGGGTTTCGCCGGTAACGCCGAAGTCGATAGAGCCGACGTTCAAGCCCTCGAGCAATTGCGGGCCACCGGGGAACTCGGTCCACTGCACCTGCACGCCTTGGGCGGCCAGGCGTTTTTCCAGGGTGCCCTTGGCCTTGAGCAGCACCAGGGTGCCGTACTTCTGATAACCGATCCGCAAGGTCTCGGCGGCTTGGGCTTGAACGATGGCGCCGAAGGACACAGCCGCAGCAAAGAGTGCGACCAGACCACGACGCAAGATGACAGTGCGCATGGCGCTCTCTCCAACTGTGCGATTAGGGTTTTGGCTGCACCTGCTTGGCCGTTGTCGGCTGAGTAAGGTGAGTGTTTCCAGGTTTCTGGGGTGAGGCTCAAATGCTCCAGCGAGCACTCAACAAACGTTCATTCAATACGTCAGGGTCCAGCGGTTTTGGCCGGCGCGCCATGGCGCTGTAGAGCTGCTCCAGGGCTTCGTGCAGACGCTGTTCGAGTACCGGCACCAACTGCGCCTGGACACTGCCCTCGCCATAGGCGATCTGGCTGTCTTCGGCAAAAATACCGTGGAGCAATTCCTGGGCCTTGAGGGCCGACAGCACAGGCTTCAGGGCGTAGTCCACCGCCAGCATGTGGGCGATGCTGCCGCCGGTCGCCATTGGCAACACCACCTTATGGGCCAGGGCGCGTTCTGGCAGCAGGTCCAATACGGTTTTCAACGCCCCGGAAAACGACGCCTTGTACACCGGCGTGGCGATCACCAGGCCGTCGGCATTGGCGACTTGTTGCAGCAGGTCAATGACCTTGGGGCTGTCGAAGCGTGCGTGCAGCAAGTCTTCAGCCGGGAAGTCCCGTATCTGGTAACTCACCACTTCCACGCCCTGCTGTTGCAGCCACTGACGGGTTTTATCCAGCAAGACCCCGGAGCGGGAACGCTGGCTGGGACTGCCTCCAAGTGTTACGACCAGCATGCAGGAGATTCCTTGAGCAAGTGTCGGCGGTTCGCTGTACGGCGATGGCGCCAAGATGGGATAGACCTTATCAGCAGATTTATATATCTATAAATCTTATTTATTCATTTGTTTATTCCATAAATACATAAGCGTTTAACCAATCGCCAGGCGAAAAAAAAGGCCGTCGAAACGGCCTGAAAACCCCTGCTGTGTGAGACGGTTTGCAACTTGATGCCTTTGCTGTTCATGAAGCCGCCATCGCGGGCAAGCCCGGCTCCCACAGGGGAATGCGGTCAACTGTGGGAGCCGGGCTTGCCCGCCATGGCGATATCCGCCTTAACGATTGGGTTGTGGGGTAAGGCGCAGGTACGGCTTCACCGCGCGATAGCCCTTGGGAAAGCGTTTCTTGATCTCTTCCTCGTCCTTGAGCGATGGCACGATCACTACCTCATCCCCATCCTGCCAGTTGGCCGGCGTCGCCACCTTGTGGTTGTCGGTCAGTTGCAGAGAGTCGATCACCCGCAGGATTTCATGGAAATTACGCCCGGTGCTGGCCGGGTAAGTGATGGTCAGGCGGACCTTCTTGTTCGGGTCGATCACGAACAAGGAGCGCACCGTGAGGGTATCGCTGGCATTCGGGTGGATCAGGTCGTAGAGGTCCGAGACCTTGCGGTCTGCATCGGCCAGGATCGGGAAGTTGACCACGGTGTTCTGGGTTTCGTTGATGTCGTCGATCCACTTGTGGTGCGAGTCCACCGGGTCTACCGACAAGGCGATGGCCTTGACCCCACGCTTGGCGAATTCGTCCTTGAGCTTGGCGGTGAAGCCCAGTTCGGTGGTGCACACCGGCGTAAAGTCCGCCGGGTGGGAAAACAACACACCCCAGCTGTCGCCCAGCCATTCATGGAAACGAATCTTGCCGGCGCTGGAATCCTGTTCGAAGTCGGGGGCGATGTCGCCCAGTCTTAGGCTCATGGGTGTGGCTCCTGGTGAGTGCTTATGGAGCCCACTGTGCATGGATTTTTGATGATTTAAAAAGAATAAATATCGATTTATCTAGACGATAAAAGAATATTAAAAATCAGTTCATTGGACTTGGGAACGGCCTGAGGCCAACATCGCTTTCAAGGTTCGAGAAGGCCTTGAGACGCTGCAAAAAAGAGGGATTCGGGAAGGGCTTGCGGGGGTTGAGCCCGACTTGAACAGCAAGACACCTTGCCCGGCATTGCGCCGGGCAAGGTTTTACAGTCTTACAACAGCGGGATCGAGTAGCTGACGATCAAGCGGTTTTCGTCCTGGTTACGCGCGTTGGCGATGTCGCTGCGCCACATAGCGTTTTTCCACGCCACGCCGACGTTCTTCAGCGGACCTTCCGGTACGACGTAGGCAACAGTGATGTCACGTTCCCACTCGGACTGGCCGGTGAACTCGGTGCGGTTGCTGGCGACGGTGTCGATATGATCACCCTTGAGGTAAACCACACCCGCGGTCAGGCCAGGTACGCCGACTTTGGCGAAGTCGTAGGAGTAGCGAGCTTGCCAGGTACGCTCGCCGGCACGGGCGAACTTCTGGATTTGCATGTCGGTGGTGATGTAAGCCGACGAGCCGTCACCCTGGTTCAGCCAAGGGAAGTCGCTGCTGCCGTTGCTGACCTGGTAACCGCCACCGAAGGTGTGACCGGCTACCGAGTACAGGAACAGGCCGCTGTACAGGTTGTTGTCGACTTTGCCACGGCCGGAGTTCACGCCGCTGTAGTTGCCCGTCGAGAAGTAAGCGGACTGGTTGCCGTTGTTACCGTCGTCGGAGCTGTTGAAGTAACGCAGGTCAGACTTCAGCACGCCAGGACCGATGGCCCAGTTGTGGGTCAGACCCAGGAAGTGTTGCTTGTAGAAATCTTCCAGGTTGCCGTAGTAGTACTGGGCAGTCAGATCCTTGGTGATCTTGTAGTCGCCACCGGCGTAGTAGAACTTGTTGCTCGAACGCCAGTTCACACCACGGCTGTTGGCGCCGGAGATGGACAGGCTTTCGTTGTTGCTGGAGTTACGGCCCTTGGCTTTTTCGATCTGGCCGGCAACCAGGGTCAGGTCCTTGATGTCGCTGGAGGTGATCTGGCCACCCTGGAAGGTCTGCGGCAGCATACGACCATCGTTGGTAACGATGACCGGCAGCTTGGGCTGCAAGGTACCCAGCTTCAGTTCGGTCTGGGAGATCTTGGCCTTGGCGGTCAGGCCCAGGCTCGAGTAGTTATCAACGGCTTCGCCATTGGACTTGCTCGGGAAGATAGTGCCGCCGTACGAGCTGGCAGTCGCACCGTTGGTGCCGCCGCCGGAATCCAGGCGAACACCCAACAGGCCGATAGCGTCGAGACCGAAGCCAACAGTGCCTTGGGTGTAACCGGAGATGAAACGCAGATCGAAGCCTTGGCCCCATTCTTCGTTCTTGCTCGGGTTGGCCGTGCCTTCGCGGTTATCGGTGTTGATGTAGAAGTTACGCAGGCCCAGTGTGGCCTTGCTGTCTTCGATGAAACCGGCAGCGCCTGCTTGCTGGGCGATTGCGCCCAACGTTACAGCCACAGCCAAGGTGGACTTCTTCATGTACCGCTCCTCTCATTTCTAATTTTTGTATTTCTTTGGTCTCGGGTCTGACGCCCTCGATCCACAGATGCGCGATTAGCGCCAGATAGTGACCACCAAGTCAATCGTAACCTTGTGTGTCTACTACCTTCGTCTAATCGCAGTTGATTTGGTCCCTGCAGGGTAATGAGTTTTTCATACACCCAAAAAGAATTATTTCATTCTTTTTCATACGATCCAGGAATAAGACTTTCCGTAAAGCTGGCCGGTCAGGATAGACGCGCCGCTCCATAAGCTAATTCCTAAAGGGTATTTACTGGTGCTTTTTTAGATCGATTAGTGTGGCCGTACGGTTGCATACGTCACTCACGATCAAAAAGGCGACGCCATCATGGCCAAACGCACATCCTCCCGTCAATTTGTTACAGTTTTTGTATCGCTATTACTTTCTTTTGGTGTCAACGCCGCCGACCTGACGGTGGGCTACCAGACCGGCATCGATCCCAGCAAGGTTCCCCAGGCCGACGGCCTCTACGAAAAAGCCATCGGCGAAAAAATCGCATGGCGCCGCTTCAACAGCGGGCCAGAGGTGGTCACGGCCATCGCTTCGGGTGATGTACAAATCGGCAACCTCGGTTCCAGCCCGCTCGCGGCGGCGGCGTCGCGCAACCTGCCGATTGTGGCGTTTATCGTATCGGCACAGATCAACGCTTCTGAAGCCCTGGTGGTGCGCAACGGCAGTGGCATCGACACACCCCAAGACTTGATCGGTAAAACCATCGCCACACCGTTCGTCTCCACCTCCCATTACAGCCTGCTCGGCGCGCTGAAACACTGGGGGCTGAACACCCAGCAAGTCAAAGTGGTGAACCTGCAACCGGCCGAAATCGCCGCCGCCTGGAAGCGTGGCGATATTGATGGGGCTTTCGTGTGGTCACCGGCCTTGGGCGAAATCCGCAAGACCGGAAAAACCCTGACAGACGCGGCGCAGGTGGGCCAATGGGGCGCGCCGACGTTTGAGGTGTGGGTGGCGCGCAAGGATTTTGCGGAAAAACACCCTGACGTCGTGGCCAAGTTCGCCAAAGTCACCCTGGATGCCTTTGCCGACTATGCCGCCCATAAGGACAGCTGGACGGTGGATTCGGAGCCGGTGCAGAAAATCGCCAAATTGACAGGTTCAAATGCCGACGACATTCCGGAACTGTTGGCCGGTACGACGTTTCCGGATGCGCAGGCACAGCAAACCGCTGCGCTGCTCAAGGGCGGCACGGCGAAGGCGATTGGGGAGACGGCGAAGTTCTTGAAGGAACAGGGGAAGGTGGAGACGGTGCTGCCGGATTATTCGGCCTATGTGACCGACAAATTCATCACAGAATAAAAGCCCGCTCCCACATTTTGATCTGCAGCATTCTTAAGGGCCGGGGTTACAGGGCCTTTTCGAAGATCTTGGAGTTGCGCTGATAGTTGTACAGCGACGCCCGCGCCGACGGCAGGCGGTCCACGCTGCTGGGTACAAAGCCGCGTTCGCGGAACCAATGGGCCGTGCGCGTGGTGAGCACGAACAAGGTCTTCAACCCCTGCGCTCGTGCCCGGGTCTGGATGCGTTCGAGCAACACATCGCCTCGCGCGCCGTGGCGGTACTCAGGGTTCACCGCCAAGCACGCCAGCTCGCCCGCATCCGAATCCGCGATCTGATAGAGCGCTGCGCAGGCGATGATCATGCCTTCGCGCTCGACCACGCTGAACTGTTCGATCTCACGCTCCAGCACTTCCCGCGAACGGCGCACCAGGATGCCCTGCTCTTCCAGCGGGCTGATCAGGTCCAGCAAGCCGCCGACGTCTTCAATCGCCGCTTCGCGCACCAGTTCGAATTGTTCCTGGGCCACCAGCGTACCGCCACCATCGCGGGTGAACAGTTCGGTGAGCAAGGCGCCATCTTCGGCGTAGCTGACGATATGGCTGCGCCCTACTCCACCCCGACAGGCTTCGGCAGCGGCATCGAGCAGTTCGGCTTGATAGTTGCTGCCCAGGCGTTGCAAGTGCGCAGGCACTTGTTGTGGTCGCAACTCACGCACCAGGTGGCCGTTCTCATCGATCAGACCGGGATCGGCGCCGAACAGCAGCAATTTGTCGGCGCCCAGGTCGATGGCGGCGCGGGTGGCGACGTCTTCGCAGGCCAGGTTGAAGATCTCGCCGGTGGGCGAATAACCCAGGGGCGAGAGCAGCACGATAGAGCGTTCATCCAGCAGGCGGTTGATGCCCTTGCGGTCGACCCGGCGCACTTCACCGGTGTGGTGGTAGTCCACGCCTTCAAGCACGCCGATTGGCCGTGCGGTGACCAGGTTGCCGCTGGCCACGCGCAGGCGCGAGCCCTGCATCGGCGATGACGCCATGTCCATGGACAAGCGCGCCTCGATGGCAATACGCAGATGGCCCACCGCGTCGATCACACACTCCAGCGTCGCGGCATCGGTGATGCGCAAGCCTTCGTGGTAAGCCGGGGTAAGACCGCGTGCTTCAAGGCGGGTTTCGATTTGCGGGCGCGAGCCATGCACCAGCACCAGGCGCACACCCAGGCTGTGAAGCAGCACCAGGTCGTGGACGATATTGCCGAAGTTGGGGTGGTCCACACCATCGCCCGGCAGCATGACCACAAAAGTGCAGTCGCGGTGGGCGTTGATGTAGGGCGAAGCGTGACGAAGCCAGTTGACGTATTCGGGCATAACACCTGGGCCTGTAATAAAAAGCAGCCAAATAAAGGATCAATCGTGAAAGCGCACAGCGGCTGATGGTTATCGTCGGAACAGGCTTGGCGACACGCTCACTCTCCTTATGTACGAATGGGCAGGGGTTAATTTATGCAGGTTTCAGACAGTAGTGTTCGATCAGTTCCCGCAATAGACGCACTGTAGGCGTCAAGCGTGACATTTCAAGGTATTCGCCAGGCTGGTGGGCGCAGGCAATGTCGCCAGGGCCGAGCACCAGGGTTTCGCAACCAAGGCGCTGAAGATAAGGCGCTTCAGTGCCGAACGCCACTGCTTCGGCACGATGACCGGTCAAACGTTCCGCCACCCGCACCAACTCGGCGTCTTCGGGCTGCTCAAAGGGGGGCACTTCGGGGAACAACGGCGCGTAGTCGATCTTGACCTTATGCCGCTCGGCCAGGGGTTCGAGCTTCTGGCGGATCGCGGCGCGCAGTACCTCGGGGTCCATGCCCGGCAGGGGTCGCAGGTCGAACTCCAGCGAGCACTGGCCGCAGATGCGGTTGGGGTTGTCGCCGCCGTGAATGCAGCCGAAGTTCATCGTCGGCTGCGGCACGCTGAATTGCGCGTTGCGGTACTCGCGCTGCCAGGCCAGGCGCAGGCCGCGCAACTCGCCAATAGCGTCATGCATGGCTTCCAGGGCGCTGTGGCCCAGGCTTGGGTCCGACGAGTGGCCGCTGCGCCCGAGGATGTCGATGCGCTCCATCATCACGCCCTTGTGCAGGCGGATTGGCTTGAGCCCGGTCGGCTCCCCGATCACCGCCGCACGACCCAGCGGCCGCCCCGCCTCGGCCAGCGCACGGGCACCGGACATGGAGCTTTCCTCGTCACAGGTGGCAAGAATCAACAGCGGTTGCTTGAAGGGTTGGTCGAGCAGCGGCAACACCGCTTCGATGACCAGGGCGAAAAAACCCTTCATGTCACAGCTGCCCAGCCCTACCCAGCGGCCATCGACTTCCGTCAGCTTGAGCGGGTCGGTGTTCCACAGCGCCGCGTCATACGGCACGGTATCGCTATGCCCCGCCAACACCAAGCCACCGGGGCCGCTGCCAAAACTGGCCAAAAGGTTGAACTTGCCGGGGCTGACTTGTTGGATATCGATAGCAAAGCCCAGGTCGCCCAGCCAAGCCGCGAGCAGGTCGATCACCGGACGGTTGCTCTGGTCGAGAGACGCCTGGGTACAGCTCACCGACGGCGCGGCGATCAAGGCGGCGAACTGCTCTTTCATGGACGGTAACGGCATGCGCGGTCTCCCAACTTCCCGGATGAACCTCACTATAGAGGCATCTGCGCAACACAATAAACCGTTGCGGCACGTTGCCGGGCTCAGTCCTGTACACTGCACGACCTTGGCAGCCACACTTTTCCCCGGCTGCGCTCCCGATCCTGGATTTTCCGGCCATGCAGAAAGAAACCGAAATCAAGCTACGCGTCAGCCGCGAAACACTCGTTGCGCTGCGTGAGCACCCGTTACTGAAAAAACGCAACAAAAGTGGCTGGGAACGCCGTGAGTTGATGAACCAGTACTTCGACACCCCCGAGCGTGACCTGGCCCAGGCCAAGGTTGCCCTGCGCCTGCGCAAGGACGGTGACGACATCATCCAGACCCTCAAGACCCGCGGCCACAGCGTCGCCGGCTTGTCGGAACGCAACGAATACAACTGGGACCTGCCCAAAGCCAAGCTCGACGTGAAGAAACTCGATGGCGAGTGCTGGCCCGAGCAACTGGCCGAGCTGGACAAAAAGACCCTCAAGCCGATCTTCACCACCGACTTCGTGCGTGAACGCGCCGAAATCGCCTGGGGCCGTGGCAAGGCCAAGGTGGTGATCGAAGCCGCCCTGGACCTGGGCCATGTGGTGGTCGGTAAGCAGAAAGAAGAAATCTGCGAGCTGGAACTGGAACTGCGCGAAGGCGAACCGGCGGCCCTGCTGGAGTTGGCTGCCGAACTGGCCGCGACCCTGGCCCTGATGCCGTGCGACATCAGCAAGGCCGAGCGCGGCTATCGCCTGTATGACGCCAGCAGCTACTCCCTGAGCCTGCCGGCGCCACAGATCCATGCCGAAATGCCATTGGACGACGCCTTCGCCGCGATCCTGTGGCACCTGCTGGGCAGCAGCCAGCGCCTGGCTGAGCAATACCGCTTCAATGGCCACTGGCGCCTGCTGCAGGACTGGGTCGAGAACCTAGGTGAATTGCGCGCCCTGATCGGCAGCCTCGGCCAGGCCGCGCCACGCCAATCCACCAGCGAACTGCGCAGCGCCCTGGATGCGTTGCTGGAAGACTGGCGCCCGCTGGTCCAGGCCGGTGACGACGATGAAGACATTCGCAAAGCCGCGCCGGAACAGTTCATCGAAGAGCTGCAAGACGTGCGCTGGGGCCTGTTCTCACTCAACCTCTCGCGCTGGCTGCTGGCCCGCACCTGGACGGCCGAGCGTAACGTGCGCGGCAACCGCCAGGGCGCTGCGCAAATCACCAACTGGCTGCCACGCCTGTTGGCCGACGACGCCGTCGCCCTGCAACTGCAGCGCTACCAGCAACAGCCGGAAGACCTGGCCGAGCAACTGCCGCGCATCGAACGCATCCAGGCCTGGCTGCACCATGCGCGCCATGTGGTAGACATTCCTGAACTGGACCGCTTGTACGGCGAGCTGAACAAGCTGGCACACCTGGCCAACCAGCCGATTACCGATGAATCGCTGGATGCGCGTATGCATCAGGCGATTGCGGTGTATCAGAATCGTGCCTGGAAGACCCTTCTGCGCCTGTAACACCGCTATCGCGGGCAAGCCCGCTCCCACATTTCCTGTGGGAGCGGGCTTGCCCGCGATGAGGCCCTCCCTGTC
The DNA here is from genome assembly GCF_003408955.1 of Pseudomonas sp. GL93. Taxonomy (NCBI): domain Bacteria; kingdom Pseudomonadati; phylum Pseudomonadota; class Gammaproteobacteria; order Pseudomonadales; family Pseudomonadaceae; genus Pseudomonas; species Pseudomonas sp. GL93. Next base: position 82,278 of record NZ_NKRF01000067.1, on the reverse strand, counting down.
AGCGCAATACTGGCAGGCTGGTGGTGGACTTGATTTCCGACAGCGCCACAATCGAGTTGACCTCCTGGATGCCCGGCACCATCGACAACTTCTCGAAGAAAAACCGCTCGTACGCCTCGATATCCGAGGTGACGATACGCAGCAGAAAATCCACCGCCCCCATCAGCACATAGCACTCCAACACTTCCGGGAACCCGCGAATGGCCTCGGTGAACTCAGTGAAATTGGAGCGACCGTGGGCGTTGAGTTTGACCTCGGCGAAAATCTGCGTGTTGAGCCCGATTTTCTTGCGGTCCAGCAGGGTGACCTGGCCGCGGATCACACCCTCCTCCTTGAGCCGCTGAATACGCCGCCAGCACGGCGACTGCGACAGGCCGACCTGCTCGGCAATCTGTGCACTGGAGAGCGAAGCATCCTCTTGCAGCAGGGCCAGGATGCGGCGATCGTAGGCGTCCAACTCACTGTGCATAAACGTACCCACAAATAGGCTGATCTTGAATTGTATGAGTCTATTTAACGCAAAACAGGCTCATCTTAGATAAGAAATCTCCCGAGGCGAATGTAAAAATTTCTCCAGTCGAAATTGGAGAGCCAGCATGCATGCCGTTGAAACCGCCTACCCTGCCACCCGCGTCGATGCGTGGGCCGCCAATAGCAGCCACTGCCAGGCGCACTACTGCATCGTCGCCGAGGCTGAACCGGACGTGCTGTGCCGTGTGCTCAACTACTTCGCGCTGCAATTGCTCACACCCTGCCAGGTCAGCGTGAACCGGGAAGCCGACCTGCTGCGCATCGATATCGTGATGGCCGGCCTGAGCTGGCACCGCGCCCAGGTGATCGGTGAAAAGATTCGAAACCTGATCAGCGTCTGCACCCTGGAGCTGTGGTCGGCTGATTCCGAGCGGCCTCAAACGTTGGCGGCGATGGCCCAGTAAAAACCCGCAATACACCTGCCAGCAGGATCTTCAGCGGCTGACTAGCCTGGGATTACCCCCCAAGCCGCCCAGGAAAACCTGCATGTCTGTCGCCACTCACGATCACCCCTTGGAACTGCAGCAATTGTTGCCAGCGTTGGTCGAGCAAGGGTTGATCACGGCGCAGGCGGCGCAAAAGGTAGCGCCAGCGTCCGGCAGCCAGCATCCCTTGGAATGCATCGCAGCCCAGGGCCCTTGTCTGGAGACATTGATTCAATGGCTGGCCCGGCAGGTCGGCCAGCCTTACCTGCACATCGACCCGTTGAAGATCGATGTGGCAGCCGTGGTGCCCTTGATGTCCCACGCCTTTGCCCAGCGCCACGGCATTCTTGCAGTCGCCGTGGATGCCCACAGCGTGACGGTCGCCAGTGCCCAACCCCATGTCACCACCTGGGAAGCCGGGCTGGCCCAGGTACTCAAACGCACGATCAAGCGCGTGGTTGCCAACCCTCAGGATATTCAGCGCTGTATCAACGAGTTTTACCGCTTGGCCAAGTCCGTCAGCGGTGCGGATCAAAAGATGACGGCGCCTGGCAATGTCGACTTGCTCAGCCTCGGCGCCAGCGACAAGGAGCCGGATGCCAACGACGCGCATATCGTCAACATCGTCGACTGGCTGCTGCGGTACGCCTTTGGCCAACGAGCCAGCGATATCCATATCGAGCCCTGCCGCGACCAGGGTCGGGTGCGCTTTCGCATTGATGGGCTGCTGCATGACGTCTATCAATTTCCCCCGCAGGTCACCATGGCCGTAGTCAGCCGCCTGAAAAGCCTGGGGCGAATGAACGTGGCCGAAAAACGCAAACCCCAGGATGGCCGCGTCAAGACCCGGAACCCTGCGGGTGTCGAAGTGGAATTGCGGCTTTCGACCCTGCCCACCGCATTCGGCGAAAAACTGGTGATGCGAATTTTCGACCCACAGGTGCTGCTCAAGGATTTTGACCAGTTGGGTTTGTCCAACGCCGACCAGCAACGCTGGCACGCCATGACGCAACGCACCCACGGCATCATCCTCGTCACCGGCCCGACCGGCTCAGGCAAGACCAGCACCCTCTACACCACCCTCAGGCAACTGGCGACCCGCGAGGTCAACCTGTGCACGGTGGAAGACCCGATTGAAATGGTCGAGCCGGCCTTCAACCAGATGCAGGTCCAGCACAACATCGACCTCACGTTCGCCAGCGGCATCCGCGCCCTGCTGCGCCAGGACCCGGACATCATCATGATCGGAGAAATCCGCGACCAGGAAACCGCAGAGATGGCTATCCAGGCCGCACTGACCGGGCACCTGGTGCTCTCGACCCTGCACACCAACGATGCACCCAGTGCCATCAGCCGCCTGCAGGAGCTGGGCATTGCTCACTATTTGATCAAGGCCACGCTCATAGGCGTGATGGCGCAGCGCCTGGTGCGGGTTCTGTGCAGCCACTGCAAGCGCCCGGTGGGCCAGGAGGACGCTGGCGGCTGCGAAGCCGTCGGCTGTGCGCAATGCCGTGACAGCGGTTATCGAGGCCGGGCCGGGCTGTATGAAATCATGCTCATGGACCCGGCACTCCAGGCGCTGGTCACTCCAGGCGCGGACTTACAAGCCTTGCGCCGTGGGGCACTGGCGCAGGGCATGAGCAGCCTGCGCATGGCCGGCATCGAGAAAGTGAAAGCCGGCCTGACCACGATGACGGAGGTATTGCGGGTCACGCCAGGGGATTCAGAAACAAATCCTTTGTTTGTTGGGCCATGAAACCGTCCTTATCCGTGACCAGACCGTTACAATCGGCCTAATGTCATTCACTGACACCTTCAGATAGGGAATCGCTATGCAGATCGGAACCGTACTGCTTCTTTTCGTGGGTTTGGCCATCGCCATCCTGTTCATGGGGTTCAAAGTGGTGCCCCAGGGCTACCAATGGACCGTCGAGCGTTTCGGCCGCTACACCAACACCTTAAAACCCGGCCTGAATATCATCACCCCGGTCATGGACCGCATCGGTCGCAAGATCAACGTGATGGAAAGCGTGCTGGATACCCCGCCTCAAGAAGTCATCACCGCCGACAATGCTACCGTGCAGATCGATGCCGTGTGCTTCTTCCAGGTGGTCAACACCGCCCAGGCCGCCTATGAGGTCAACAACCTCGAACATGCTATCCGCAACCTGCTGCAGACCAATATCCGTACCGTACTCGGCTCCATGGAACTGGACGCAATGCTGAGCCAGCGTGACGGCATCAACGAAAAACTCCTGCGCACCGTGGATGAAGCCACTGCGCCATGGGGCATCAAGATCACCCGTATCGAGATCAAGGACATCAGCCCGCCCGCCGACTTGATGGCCGCCATGTCCGGCCAAATGAAAGCCGAACGGATCAAGCGTGCACAGATCCTCGAAGCCGAAGGCCTGCGGGCGTCGGCGATCCTGACAGCGGAAGGCAAAAAGCAGGCACAAATCCTTGAAGCCGAAGGCAGCCGCCAGGCAGCGTTCCTGGAATCCGAGGCCCGCGAGCGCCAGGCCGAAGCCGAAGCGCGGGCGACACAAGTGGTGTCCGAAGCCATTGCGTCCGGCAACGTGCAGGCGGTGAACTACTTCGTCGCGCAAAAATACATCGACGCCCTGGGCAAGCTGGCGTCGGCCAACAACAGCAAGGTCATCCTGATGCCGCTGGAAGCCAGCCAGGTGATTGGCGCCGTGGGCGGTATCGGCGAAATCGTCAAGGCAACCTTCGGCAACCAGAAAGGCTGAGGCCAACACCATGTGGGACTTTTTGCTGCATTTGTCGTTCTGGGACTGGTTAGCACTGGGCACCGTGCTGTTGATTCTCGAGGTGTTCGGTGCCGGAGGCTACCTGCTCTGGATGGGCATCGCCGCCGCAGCCGTGGGCGTGATCAAGTTCCTGTTCCCACCGCTGGGGCTGGAATGGCAACTGCTGCTGTTTGCGGTGTTGTCGATACTGACCGCCGTGTACTGGTGGAAACGCCAACGCAGCAGTGCCAAGGCCAGCGACCAACCGGGGTTGAACGAGCGCGGTTCAGAGTTGGTCGGGCGCACTTTCGTGGTGCATCAAGCCATTGTGGAAGGCCGCGGCAAGGTCAAAGTCGGCGATGGCGTGTGGATGGTCACCGGTGCAGACGCGCCCGTGGGCGCTCAAGTCCGCGTGGTTGGGCAGGATGGGGTGATTTTAAAGGTTGAAACTGTTTAGTCAGTGATGGAACTGGATCGGCTTAACTACAATCAAAACGTACAGATAACCCACCGGAGTCACCCATCATGCGTCTCAAATATGCTGTCGCAACCCTCGCTGTGCTTTCTCTACCTGTCGGCTCAGCCATGGCCGATAGCTTCTGGCGTAATGTCATCTCGTCGGGCGCCACCACTGGCTCGACTTACCTGACGTTCAAGGACCACAAGCTGGTGGTCGCCGCCCAGGACGACGCAGGCAGCTTCGTCGCCAGCGACGGCGGCATTCGCGGCCCGTACCTGGAAGCGGCCATGCAGAAGGTCCGCGCCGATAACCCTGGCCTCCAAGCCACCGACATGGAACTGGCTAACGCCATCCTGGCGAAGAATGCGGTAACCGAGTAACAACTGCCCTCATAAAAAATGCCGCTTTCAAGCGGCATTTTTTTGCCTGCGGCATGACGAATCGTTCATGGATGACAGGCTATATTCAGTCTCAGCGTGCAACCATGCCCTACTGACTCGTCTATTTTTCATTGCCTACCTGAAACGGATGCCTTCTTCGTCATGAGCCAACAGCCCTTTCTGCCGTTTTCCAAACCGACCATTGATGAAGCCACCATTTCGGCGGTCGGCGATGTTCTGCGTTCTGGCTGGATCACCAGCGGGCCAAAGGTGCAGGCGTTCGAAGCACAGCTGTCGGAGTATTTTGGCGGCCGTCCGGTGCGCACCTTCAACTCGGGTACCTGCACCATGGAGATCGCCTTGCGCATCGCCGGAATCGGGCCTGGGGATGAAGTCATCACCACTCCAATCTCCTGGGTTGCCACGGCCAACGTGATTCTCGAAGTGGGCGCCACTCCCGTCTTCGCCGACATCGACCCGGTGACGCGCAATATCGACCTGGCCCAGGTGGAAGCCGCCATTACTCCGCGCACCAAGGCGATCATCCCGGTCTACCTGGCCGGCTTGCCCCTGGATATGCCGATGCTCTACGCGCTGGCCAACAAGTACAACCTACGCATTGTCGAAGATGCTGCCCAGGCCCTGGGTTCCAGCTGGGATGGAGAACGCATCGGCGCAACCGGCGACTTCGTGTCCTTCAGCTTCCAGGCGAACAAGAACATCACGTCGTCCGAAGGCGGCTGCCTGGTGTTGAATAATGCCGAGGAGGCCCGTCTGGCAGAGAAGTACCGCCTGCAGGGCGTCACCCGCAGCGGCTTCGATGGCCTGGATGTGGATGTGCTGGGTGGCAAGTTCAACATGACCGACATTGCCGCCGCCATCGGCCTGGGGCAATTTGCGCACATCGAGAAGATCACCGCCCATCGTCAGAACCTGGCACGGCACTACTTCAAATGCTTGGGCAGCGATTTCGAAGCGCAGTACGGCGCACAACTGCCGCCGGCCGACTTCGAAAACAGCAACTGGCACCTGTTCCAACTGGTGTTGCCGGAGCGCCAGGATGGCCTGCCGGCCCGTGCGACGTTCATGGAGCAGATGCAGGCCCACGGCGTGGGTATCGGCTATCACTACCCGCCTATCCACCTGCTGAGCCTGTATCGGGCACAGGGTTTCAAGGAAGGCATGTTCCCGGTGGCCGAACGTGTTGGGCGTTTGATCGTGTCATTGCCGATGTTCACGGCGATGACAGAGGCGGATGTGGAGCGGGCTGTAGCAGCGGTTAAAGCTGTATTGAAAAGAGACTGATCACAACAAATCAACTGTGGGAGCTGGCTTGCCTGCGATGCTGGCACCTCGGTGTATCGGTGATACCCGGGTGATCCAATCGCAGGCAAGCCAGCTCCCACATTGATTTGTATCGTTGCAACTATGGTGTTTATTCGCCGATGGCGGCTTTGTAGCCGTCGGCATCCAGCAGCTTGTCCAGCTCGGCCTTGTCGCTTGGCTTGAGCTTGAAGATCCAGGCGCCGTACGGGTCAGAGTTCAACAGCTCAGGACTGCCACTCAAGTCCTCGTTGACGGCAAGCACTTCGCCCGCAATCGGCGAGTAGATGTCCGAAGCGGCCTTGACCGACTCCACCACACCCGCCTGGTCTTGAGCGGCAAACACCTTGCCCACTTCGGTCAGCTCAACAAACACCACATCACCCAAAGCTTCCTGTGCATGGTCGGAGATCCCGACGGTCACGGTGCCGTCAGCTTCCAGACGGGCCCATTCGTGACTTTCGGCAAAACTCAGGTCGGCAGGGATATTGCTCATAGTCTGTGTCCTCAAGATGAAATGTCAGCGGCCTTTGGCCTGCCGGAATTGGTTAGATCAAGGTTTTGCCATGACGCACGAAGGTCGGCTTGACCACTCGAACCGGATACCACTTGCCGCGGATTTCCACTTCGGCCCGGTCGGCAGTCGCCGTCGGCACACGCGCCAGCGCAATGGATTTGCTTAGCGTAGGCGAGAAACTACCACTGGTGATCTCTCCTTCGCCAACATTGGCGATACGAACCACCTGGTGAGCACGCAGCACACCACGCTCTTCAAGGACGAGCCCGACCAGTTTGAACTGCACGCCGGCTGCTTTTTCTGCTTCCAGCGCAGCGCGGCCAATGAAGTTACGCTCGACAGGTTCCCAGGCGATGCTCCAGGCCATGTTGGCCGCCAGGGGCGAGACAGCCTGGTGAATATCCTGGCCATACAGGTTCATGCCGGCCTCCAGGCGCAAGGTGTCGCGCGCACCGAGACCGATGGGGGAAATGCCGGCGCCCACCAGATCATTGAAAAAACCCGGTGCCTGATCGGCCGGCAGCACGATTTCGAGGCCGTCTTCGCCGGTATAGCCGGTGCGGGCGATAAACCAGTCGCCGTCAGCCTGGCCTTCGAACGGTTTGAGCTGATGGATCAGGGCGCCACGGGACTGGGTCACCAGTTCGGCGATTTTATGCCGGGCGTGGGGGCCTTGGATGGCGAGCATGGCCAACTCTGACCGCTCATGCAGTTGCACTGAGTAGCTGCCCAGTTGTGCCTGCATCCAGGCCATGTCCTGATCGCGGGTGGCGGCGTTGACCACCAAGCGGTAACCGGTTTCGGTGCGGTAGACGATCATGTCGTCCACCACCCCGCCCTGCTCGTTGAGCATGGCGCTGTACAACGCTCGGCCACAGCCGTGCAGACGGTCGACGTCATTGGCCAGCAGGTACTGGAGCCATTCCTTGGCCTGGGGGCCGGTGACATCGACTACGGTCATATGAGATACATCGAAGACCCCGCAGTCGCGTCGCACCTGGTGGTGCTCTTCAACTTGCGAGCCGTAATGCAAAGGCATATCCCAACCGCCAAAATCGACCATTTTCGCGCCGAGGGCGAGATGCAGGTCATACAGAGGCGTACGCTGTCCCATGGGTTTCTCCTTCCGGGCTTGGCGAAGGCGCGCAGAGCTGCCACTTGCGCCGAACACCTTGTATTACAAGGCCCGCAGCCACATACAGCAGGTCGATCCGAAAGACGGAGCGCACCGAATGCCGCGCATTGTAGCCTCAAGCCGTAGGACTGGCACCTAACCGATTTGCCGAGCCGAGCGACGAATCAGCCCGATCACCGGCAACAAGCCAACCAGCACGAGGGTCAGCGCCGGCAAAGACGCCCGCGCCCATTCGCCTTCACTGGTCATTTCAAAGATGCGGACCGCCAGGGTGTCCCAGCCAAACGGGCGCATCAGCAAGGTGGCGGGCATTTCCTTGAGCACATCCACAAACACCAGCAGCGCTGCGCTCAACGTGCCCGGCAGCAACAATGGCAGATACACTTTGCAAAACAGTCGTGGGCCGCTCACCCCAAGGCTGCGTGCCGCTTCGGGCAATGACGGACGGATGCGCGCCAGGCTGTTTTCCAGCGGCCCGTAGGCCACCGCCAGGAACCGCACCAGGTACGCCAGCACCAATGCCGACAGGCTGCCCAGCAGCAAAGGCTTGCCCGCCCCGCCCAGCCAGCCGGAGAGCGGCACCACCAGCTCGCGGTCCAGGTAACTGAACGCCAACATGATCGACACCGCCAGCACCGAGCCTGGCAACGCATAACCAACATTGGCCAGGCTGATACCGGAGCGAATCGCCCGGGTCGGCGCCAGACGATTGGCAAAGGCCAGTATCAGCGCCACGCTGACCGTGATCAGGGCTGCGATCCCGCCCAGGTAAAGGGTATGCACGATCAGCCCGGTGTAACGCTCATCCAGGTCAAAGCGGCCACGCTGCCAGAACCACGCCACCAGCTGCAGCATCGGAATCACGAACGCACAGGCGAAGACCAGACTGCACCAGGCGCTGGCCGCCACGGCTTTGAGCCCGCGCAAGTGGTACAACGCCTTGCCCCGCGGGCGCTCATTGCTCGGTCGGCTGGCCCCGCGCGCGCGTCGCTCGCCATACAGCACCAACATCACTACCAGCAGCAACAGGCTGGCCAGTTGCGCGGCACTGGACAGACTGAAAAAGCCGTACCAGGTTTTATAGATAGCGGTGGTGAAGGTGTCGAAATTGAACACCGAGACCGCGCCAAAATCCGCCAGCGTCTCCATCAGCGCCAAGGCCACACCGGCACCAATCGCTGGCCGCGCCATTGGCAATGCCACGCGCCAGAACGCTTGCCATGGCGATTGCCCCAGCACCCGAGCCGCTTCCATCAAGCCTTTGCCCTGGGCCAGAAACGCGCTGCGTGCCAACAGATAGACATAGGGATAGAACACCAGCACCAACACGATGACCACGCCGCTGGTAGAGCGTACCCGCGGCAAGCGCAACCCGGTGCCGAACCACTCGCGCAGCAGGGTTTGCACCGGCCCGGCAAAATCCAGCAGGCCCACGAACACGAAGGCCAGCACATAGGCAGGGATTGCAAAGGGCAACATCAGTGCCCAATCGAGCCAGCGCCGCCCGGGGAACTCGCACAGGCTGGTCAGCCAGGCCAGGCTGACGCCCAGCAGCGTCACGCCCAGGCCGACACCGAGCACCAGGGTCAAGGTGTTGCCCAGCAAGCGGGGCATCTGAGTGTCCCAGAGGTGCGACCAGATCTGTGGGTCGATGCTTTGCCAGGACAGCAGCAGTACGCTCAGCGGCAACAGCACCAGGGCGGCGACGCTGAAAACCGGCAGGTACCAGCGACGTTGGGCGGGGTGGGCCAAGGAAAAGCTCTCAGAAAAATAAAAATGTTGAAGCGGCCACTAACCAATGTGGGAGCTGGCTTGCCTGCGATACAAGCACCTCGGTGTATCAGTGATACCGAAGTGATGCAATCGCGGACAAGCCAGCTCCCACAGTTGAGCGGCGCAGCTTCAGTTCCAGCCAGCGCGATCCATCAGGCGGATCGCTTCGGCCTGGCGCTTGCCCGCCACTTCCACTGGCAAGGTATCGGCCACGAACTTGCCCCAGGTCGCCACTTCCGCCGATGGCGGTACCGCTGGGTTGGCCGGGAATTCCTGGTTGACGTCGGCGAAGATCTTCTGCGCCTCAGGCGTGGTCATCCACTCCACCAGCGCCTTGGCCGCTTCCGGGTGCGGTGCGTGCTGGGTCAGGCCGATGCCGGAGAGGTTCACATGCACGCCGCGATCGCCCTGGTTCGGCCAGAACAACTTCACCGCCAGGTCTGGCTTCTGCTTGTGCAGGCGACCGTAGTAATAGGTGTTGACGATACCCACGTCGCATTGCCCGGCGTTGATGGCCTCCAGCACGGCGATGTCATCAGAGAACACGTCGGTGGACAGGTTATTCACCCAACCCTTGATGATTTCTTCGGTCTTGGCCGCGCCATGGGTCTCGATCAACGTGGCGGTCAACGACTGGTTGTAGACTTTTTTCGCCGTGCGCAGGCACAGGCGGCCTTCCCACTGCTTGTCGGCCAGGGCTTCGTAGGTCGTCAGGTCGCCCGGTTTTACCCGGTCGGTGGAATAGGCGATCGTTCGCGCACGCAGGCTCAAACCGGTCCAGGCGTGGGCCGATGAGCGATATTGCAGAGGAATGTTCTTGTCGATGACAGGAGAGGTGAACGGTTGCAGGATGCCCATCTGCTCGGCCTGCCAGAGGTTGCCGGCGTCAACGGTCAGCAACAGGTCGGCGGTAGCGTTCTCGCCCTCGGCCTTGATGCGTTGCATCAACGGGGCTTCCTTGTCGGTGATGAACTTGACCTGTACGCCGGTCTTTTTGGTGTAGGCGTCGAATACGGGCTTGATCAGCTCGTCGATACGCGAGGAGTAGACCACGACTTCGTCGGCCGCCTGCACGGTGGTGCTGCCGATCAGGGTGACTGCCAGGGCAGTCAGGAGGCGCTTGGGTGCCAACATGGGTGCGGTCTCTCATTTGCAAATGGAGGGCAAATGATAAGGACTCACATTTGGTAACGCTTGGTGGAGGCGTTACCAGATGTTGCAGGTGCTTTTATTCGCCTTTGTGGGAGCGGGCTTGCTCGCGAATGCAGTGGGTCAGTCAGTAGTTCTACCGCTGACACGCCGCTTTCGCGGGCAAGCCCGCTCCCACACAAGCCCGAACGGACGCATTTCAGCGTCAGGGTTTGGCGAGTTCGGGGAGATCGCCAGTCAATCCCAGTGCCTGGCGCACAAACACGGCCTTGGCTTCGGGCATCTGGTCGACGATTTTCAAACCCGCATTACGCAACCAGCGCAGCGGCAGTTGATCGGCCTGGAACAAGCGCTCAAAACCTTCCATCGCCGCCATCAGCGCCAGGTTGTGAGGCATGCGACGTCGCTCGTAACGGCTTAGCACTTTCACATCGGCCAGGCGCTCGCCGCGCTCGGTCGCTGCCAGCAGCACTTCGGCCAGCACGGCTGCATCGAGGAAGCCCAGGTTCACGCCCTGCCCCGCCAACGGGTGAATGACGTGGGCAGCGTCGCCGATCAATGCCAGGCCTTCGGCCACATAGCGTTTGGCATGGCGCTGGCGCAACGGTACGCACACACGCGGGTCGGCACTAACCACAGTGCCCAAGCGCCCCTCGAAGGCACGCTCCAGCTCACGGCAGAAGCCTTCATCATCCAGCGCCATCAAGCGCTCGGATTCAGCGGGCGTGGTCGACCAGACAATCGAACACCAGTCTTCCTGCCCATCGCGTACCAGCGGCAGGAACGCCAGCGGGCCGGTGTCGGTGAAGCGTTGCCACGCGGTGCGCTGGTGCGGCTGGCTGCTGCGCACGCTGGTGACGATGGCGTTATGCAGGTAATCCCATTCGCGGGTAGGTGTACCGGTCAGGCGGCGTACGGCGGAGTTGGCACCGTCGGCGGCCACCACCAGCGGCGCGCGCAGCTTGCGGCCGTCGGCCAGGGTCAGTAACCAGTCATCGCCGGAACGGCGCATCTGTTCCAGGCGCGCGCTGGCCAGCAGGCCGAGGTCGCAGTCATGCAGGCGATCGAGCAAGGCATCCTGCACCACGCGGTTCTCGACGATATGCCCAAGCACCTCGGCATGCACGCTGGCCGCCGAGAAGTGGATCTGCCCGGTGCCGCTGCCGTCCCATACCTGCATTTCGCCGTAGGGGCTGGCACGCCGCTCTACGACGCCGTCCCACACGCCCAGGCGCTCAAGAATGCGCTGGCTGGCCGCCGACAACGCGCTTACCCGCGGTTCAAACGCCGCAGCCGGTTCAAATGGCTTGACGCTCAACGGGCTGCCGTCGAGCAGCAGTACTTGCAAGCCACTGCCCTGCAACGCCAGCGCCAGGGCACTTCCGACCATTCCGGCCCCGACAATCAGCACATCTGCGCGCATGTCCATATTCAAGCCTGTCTCGCTGGCGGCTTGCGCCGCACATAAAGGGTTTTGTCGACCCGCGCCACCAGAGTGCCGGAGCCGTCATGAATCTCGACGTTGAGGTGGGGCAGATATTTCTCGCCACCTTCAGTCTGGCGCCGGATTTCATCGAGCAAAGCGTCGTCGATGGAGAATTCGGCATACACCGGGCCTTTGCCCGGCGAGATGAAGTCAATACTCGCAGCCTTGTCCCACACGATGTAGTCGCGGCCCAGGTTCTCCATCAACAGCAACATGTAGAACGGATCGACCATCGAATACAGGCTGCCGCCAAATTGCGTACCGACGTAATTGCGGTTGTACCAACCCAGGCCCATGCGCACCTTGGCATGCCGAAAATCGGCACTCAATGCCTGCACCCGCACCCCGGCGCCGAGGTACGGCGGGTACAGAGTGAGGAACCAGCGCAACAGCCGTGCCTTGCCCACGCGCTGGGTTAGCCACTTACGCATCGGAACGCGTGCCCAGGCCCATGGCCTGACGGGCGAACCAGCGTTTGGCCGGTGGTAACAGGTCGAGGCCGAGCAAGCCCATATTGCGGCCCAGCGCCACCAACGGTTGGGCACTGCCAAACAGGCGCGTGACCTGGTCGGAGAAGCCTACGGTGAGTTGCTGGTCCAGGCGCTGGCGCTCGCGATAGCCTTGCAAGGTCGCCAGGTCACCCGGCACAGCAGGCCCGGCCAACAGGGCTTCGGCCAAGGCATTGGCATCGCGCAGGGACAGGTTGAACCCCTGTCCGGCAATCGGGTGCAGGCTGTGGGCGGCATTGCCGAGGACCGCCAGGTGCGAGCGCACTTGCTCTTCGGCTTCCACCAGGGTCAACGGGTACAGGTGACGGGCCCCCACTTGCTTGAGGGTGCCCAGGCGATACCCGAATACACCCTGCAGTTCGCTCAGGAAGCTACGCTCGTCGAGGCTGGCCAGGCGCTGGGCGTCCATGCCGATGCGGGTCCAGACCAGCGCGCAACGGTTGTCCGGCAGCGGCAGCAAGGCCATGGGGCCTTCATCGGTAAAGCGCTCGAACGCCTCGCCATTGTGCGCTTCGCTCGGCGTGATGTTGGCGATCAGCGCACTCTGGTTGTAGGGCCGGGTTTTCACGCCAATGCCCAGTTGCTCACGCAAGCCGGAACGGCCGCCATCGGCCAGTACCGCAAGGTCGCATTCCAGCACGGTTTCATCGTTGAGGGTCAGGCGATAGCCATCGGGCAGCGGCTCCATGCGGGTGACTTCCGCCGGGCAACGCCAGCTCACCACGTCCTTGTCCAAGCCTTGCCAAAGGCATTGGCCGAGCCAGGCGTTTTCCACCACATAACCCAGGGCTGGCACGCCCTCCTCCATCGCGGACAAACGCGCGGTGGAGAAACGCCCACGGTCCGATACATGGATCTGCTTGATTGGCTCTGCACGTCGGGAAATGGCTTGCCACAGGCCCAGACGCTGGTAAATCTGGCGCGCGCCAAACGACAGCGCAGAAGAGCGCGCATCGTAGCTCGGCTGGTAGCTGTCGCCCGGTGCAAAGGGTTCGATCAGCACGATCTTCCAACCCCGCGCCTTGGCCCCGGCTTGCAATGCCAGGGCCAGGCTGGCCCCCACCAGGCCGCCGCCGATAATCGCCAGGTTGACCCGGCTCATCGGGCAGCCGCCATCAACGCTTCGATCTCGGCAACGGTCTTGGGCACGCCGCCGGTCAGGATTTCACAGCCTTGCTTGGTCACTACCACGTCGTCCTCGATGCGCACGCCAATGCCACGCCATTTCTTTGCCACAGTCTGGTTGTCCGGGGAAATATAGATACCCGGCTCCACGGTCAAGGCCATGCCCACTTCCAGCACGCGCCACTCACCGCCCACTTTGTACTCGCCCACATCATGCACATCCATGCCCAGCCAGTGGCCGGCACGGTGCATGTAGAAGGCGCGGTAGGCTTCGTTGGCGATCAGTTCGTCAACGTCACCTTGCAACAACCCCAGCTTCACCAGGCCGGCGGTGATGACCTGCACGGTCGCCTCGTGGGCCTGGTTCCAATGTTTGTTCGGCGCGATCTGCTTGAAGGCGGCTTCCTGGGAGGCCAGCACAATCTCGTAGATCGCCTTCTGCTCGGGCGAAAACGTGCCGTTGACGGGCCAGGTACGAGTGATGTCGCTGGCGTAGCAATCAATCTCACACCCGGCGTCGATCAGCACCAGGTCGCCGTCCTTGAGCACTGCGTCATTCTGCTGGTAATGCAGGATGCAGCTGTTGCGCCCGGCGGCGACGATGGAGCCATAGGCCGGCATTTTCGCGCCGCCTTTGCGAAACTCGTAATCCAGCTCGGCTTCCAGGCTGAACTCACGCAGGCCGGCACGGCTGGCCTGCATCGCCCGCACATGGGCCGCACAGGAAATTCGCGCCGCCTCGCGCATCACCCTCACTTCTGCCGCCGATTTATACAGACGCATATCGTGGAGCAAATGATCCAGGGCAACGAATTCGTTCGGCGGCTGGGCGCCCAGGTGTGCTTTGGAACGGATCACGTTGATCCACTCCATCACATGCCGGTCGAACTCGGCATTGCTGCCCATGGCCGAGTACACGCGGTCGCGGCCTTCGATGAGGCCGGGCAGGATGTCGTCGATATCGGTAATGGGGAAGGCGTCATCCGCGCCAAAGTCGCGAATCGCGCCTTCGGTGCCGGCACGCAGGCCGTCCCACAATTCGCGCTCGGCATTGCGCTCGCGGCAGAACAGCACGTACTCGCCGTGCTGGCGACCGGGCATCAGCACGATCACCGCTTCGGGTTCGGGGAAACCGCTCAGGTACTGGAAATCGCTGTCCTGGCGGTAGACATGCTCGACATCGCGGTTGCGGATGGCCACTGCGGCGGCCGGCAGGATCGCGATGCTGTTGGGTTCCATCTGCGCCATGAGCGCTTTGCGGCGCCGGGTGTATTCCGCTTTGGGGATATGGATCATGGGCAGATGGGTGTCCTTTCTCAGTGCAACGACGGCTTGGGCGCGGCGGGCTCAGCGGACTTGCGGGTCTCGGTGAACAGCAGCAGCGGCGCGACGCGCAGGTATTCCATGACTTCCATGTAGTCGCCTTCACCGTCTTCGGATTCTTCCAGGGCATCTTGCACCTGGGAGATGGCCGCCAGGTCCTGCAGCACTTCCTTGGCGTCGGTGCTCAGCTCCAGGCCGCCGGCATTCACGCCGAAACCGTGGAGGAAACCCTGGCACCATTGGCCCAGCGCGGCAGCGCGGTCAGCCAGCGGGGCGTCGTCGGTGGGCAGCAGCAGGACCACGGTGACGTCATCACCGGTCAGCTCGCCCTTGACCATTTCTTGCAGGCCGATCAATGCGTTGCGCACATTGTCGGTGGGTTCGGTTTCCAGCAGCTCGGCCACATCGGCCAGCCAGTTGTCGGCATCAAAGCCGACACCGGTGCAACTGCGGCCCAACAGCACGCCGTGCAGTTCAGCAGGCGAGCATGGATGGCCGCTGGTGCTCAGCAGTTTGGAAAAAGCATCGTACGGGGAGTTCTGAATGGGCATGGTGAGCTAGGCGCCAGACGGCGCAATGTCTAGAATGGAGCGCTGTATCCTAGCACCGGCAGACGCACCAAGACTATCGAGGGCGTCAGATCGTTTATCCTGCAGTTGCCATTCATCAGACAAATCCAGTGGAACCCAATGGAAGACACCGACCTGCAAGCGCTGATGGCCAGACTCGAACTGCTAATTGATCGGGTCGAGCAACTTAAGAGTCAAAACGGACTCCTATTAGCTCAGGAAAAGACCTGGCGCGAGGAACGCGCTCACCTCATTGAAAAAAACGAAATCGCCCGGCGTAAGGTCGAATCGATGATTTCGCGCCTGAAGGCCCTGGAGCAAGACTCATGAGTTCAAGCAATAGCGTTACCGTGCAGATCCTCGACAAAGAATATTCGATCATCTGCCCCCAGGAAGAACGCAGCAACCTGGTGAGCGCTGCCCGCTACCTGGACGGCAAGATGCGCGAAATCCGCAGCAGCGGCAAAGTGATCGGCGCCGACCGCATCGCCGTGATGGCCGCGCTGAATATCACCCATGACCTGCTGCATAAGCAGGAGCGCCCTGACGTACAGGCCAGCGGCTCGACGCGCGAGCAGGTGCGTGACTTGCTCGACCGCGTGGACCTGGTGCTTTCCACCGATTCAGACACACCCAAGGGCTGATTGCCGAGCGGGTTTAAGGTATACTCGCCCCACTCCCTGGCGTGTTTGCCAGTCGGCGATGTCCCTGAGCCGATTCGCACTACCCTGGAAGTTGCACGTTGGGCTGGTGTGCATGTCCGCTAGACGGAAAGCCTTAAAGCCTACTGCTTCTTCCACCTTGAACTTTCGGGTTCAAGGGCTAAGTCGACAGCGGCTCTGTCGGGGAGCCTGAATTCCCAAACTCAATGCCAGTCCCCGGACTGGCATTGTTTTATGAGCCCAAAATCATGACCGAACCTGCGCCGCTATCTCGTCCGCAACTTCGACGCATGTTGCGCAAGGCCCGCCGCGCCCTCACGCCAAGCGAGCAGCGCCAGGCCGCTCAGGGTCTGTACCGGCAACTGGCACAGCACCCGCTGTTTCGCCGGGCCAAACATATCTCTTTGTATCTGCCCACGGACGGTGAAATCGATCCGCGCCTGCTGCTGCGTGCGGCCCAGCGTCGCGGCAAAGCCACTTACCTGCCGGTGCTCAGCGCCTGGCCGCGCACCAAGATGGTGTTCCAGCGCGTACGCCCTGGGGATAAGTTGCTGCCAAACCGCTTTCGCATCCTTGAACCACGGGTAAATGCCCATCACCAACGCCAAGTCTGGGCGCTGGACTTGGTGTTGTTGCCGTTGGTGGGGTTCGATGATGTGGGTGGGCGCCTGGGCATGGGCGGCGGGTTCTACGACCGCAGCTTGGCCTATCTTGCCCGCCGCCAGAGCTGGCGCAAGCCAACACTGCTGGGGCTGGCCCATGAATGCCAGAAAGTCGAACGCCTGGCGCAGGCAAGCTGGGATGTGCCGTTGGCGGGGACGGTGACTGATAAGCAGTGGTATGTCGCACAAACGCCGCTGGAAACAGCGGCGCCTTGGTGAATGCTTGAGTTAACGCTTGAACGGTTGTGACTGCTGCTGAGCCAGTTCAACCGGTGCATCGGTCTTGTTCGACCACAGGCTCTGGGCATAACCGGTGGTCACGACGCCCAGACCAAACAAAATAACCAAAATCCATAGTAAATCCGGCTTACGTTGCATCGATTGCCCCCCTTTCAGGCACCTCGTACACGATGACAACAACGTTCCAAAGTAGTCCGTTGCAGCTGCTTCAAGCTTAAAAGCGCGCATTCTGCGGTAACGTGAACCAACACGCAAACCTTGACGCCAACCGACTGTCGGTTTGTCATGCAATTGCCCGACAACTTACCCAATGCCTTTTTCAGGAGCCCAACAATGGCCTACTGGCTGATGAAATCCGAGCCCGACGAACTCTCCATCAACGGCCTGGAAAAGCTCGGCGAAGCCCGCTGGGATGGGGTTCGCAACTATCAGGCGCGCAACTTTCTGCGTGCCATGGCGGTGGGCGATGAGTTTTTCTTCTATCACTCCAGCTGTCCGGAGCCAGGGATTGCCGGCATCGGCAAAATCGTCGAGGCCGCCTACCCGGATCCTACAGCGCTGGAACCGGACAGCCACTACTTCGACGCCAAGGCCAGTGCGGAGAAAAATCCGTGGAGTGCCATCACCGTGGGCCACGTCAACACCTTCCCCAAGGTGCTGGGCCTGGGCTATCTAAAGCAGCAAACCGCTCTTGCCGAAATGCCGCTGGTGCAGAAAGGCAGCCGGCTTTCGGTCATGGCGGTCACGCCTGAACAATGGGCGGCCATCCTTCAGCTGCTTTAACTGACCGATATCAAGACCCTCACGGGCCAAACCCATCACACTGGACGCTAACGCCGCAGGATGCAGCCATGTCTACGAACCACCATACGTCCCGTCTGTTCGCCATCGCCCTGATCGTCCTCTTGCTGGGGGCGGGGGCCTTTGGCTACTGGCGTTCGACCCAGGACCGCCTGCCCGAGGGCTTGAGCATGGGCAATGGGCGCCTGGAGTCCACCGAAGTGCAAATCGCCGCCAAGATCCCCGGGCGCCTGGCCGAAGTGCACGTGGATGAAGGCGACAAAGTGCTCAAGGGCCAGTTGCTGGCACGCATGGACACCCGCACCCTGCAAGCCCAGCGCGCCCAGGCCGAAGCAGAGGTGTTACGCGCCAAGGAAAACTTCGCCTCTGCTGAAGCCAAAGTGCAGTTGCGCCAAAGCGAGCAACTGCTGGCCAGCCAGGAACTCAAGCGCACCCAAGAGCTGTACCGGCGCGGCTTCGCCAGCAGCCAATTGATCGACCAGCAGCAAGCTCGCCAGAATACTGGCAACGCGGCAGTGATCGCCGCCCAAGCCCAGGTCAACGCGGTGAAGGCCGCCATCGGCGCAGCCCAGGCCCAGGTAGCCCAACTCACCAGCGAAATCGACGACAGCAGCCTGCGTGCGCCCATCGACGGCATCATCCAATTGCGCTTGGCCGAGCCGGGCGAAGTGCTCGGCGCGGGTGGGCGCGTGTTGCTGCTGATTGACCCCAATGACCAGTACATGAATCTCTACCTGCCCGCCTCCGTCACCGGCCGCCTGACCGTCGGCAGTGAAGCACGCATCCTGCTCGACGCCCTGCCCCAGCAAGCGCTTGCGGCCAAAATCAGTTTTGTCGCGGCCAAATCCCAGTTCACTCCCAAGGAAGTCGAAACCCGCGATGAGCGACAGAAACTGGTGTTCCGCGTCAAATTGCGCCTGACTCAGCCCAGCACCGTGCCACAAGCCAAACCGGGCATGCCCGGCGCGGGCTATGTACGCACGGCCGATGTCGACTGGCCGGCCAACCTGCAATGAGCGGCCTGGCGCTGCACGCCACGGGGATCAACCACCGCTACGGCAAGCAACAGGCACTGCTCGACATTGCCTTCAGCTTGCCAGCCGGTACCCGCTGCGGATTGATAGGTCCGGACGGCGCCGGCAAGTCGAGCCTGCTGGGTCTGATCGCCGGGGTTAAAAAGCTGCAGGAGGGCCAGTTGCAGGTGCTCGGCGGTTCCATCCAAGACCGTCGCCACCGCAATAGCTTGTACGCGCGCATTGCCTTTATGCCCCAGGGCCTGGGCGGCAATCTGTACCCCGAGCTGTCCATCAGCGAGAACATCCGTTTCTTCGCCACCTTGTTCGGCCTGTCGAAAGCCGATTGCGACCAGCGCATGCACAACCTGCTGCTCGCCACCGACCTCGCACGCTTTGCCGAGCGCCCGGCAGGCAAGCTCTCTGGCGGGATGAAACAGAAGCTCGGCCTGTGCTGCGCGCTGATCCATGATCCGGACCTGTTGATCCTCGACGAGCCCACCACCGGCGTCGACCCGCTGTCCCGCCGGCGTTTCTGGGAGCTGGTAGATAGCGTACGCAGTGAGCGCCCGCAACTGACACTGCTGGTGGCCACCGCCTACATGGAAGAGGCCGAGCAATTCGAGCATTGCTTGATGCTCGACCGTGGCAGGTTGATCGCCGATGGACTGAGCCGCGAACTGGCGGCGATAACGCCCAGCGGCAAACTGGATGAGGCCTTCACGCACTTCCAGGGCGACAGTGCTCACGACAGCCAGCCGCTGGTAATTCCACCGCGCACAGGCGGCAACGCCGATATCGCTATCCAAGCCCACGACCTGACCCTGCGCTTTGGCGATTTCACCGCGGTGAACAACGTCAGCTTTGCCATTGGCCGCGGCGAGATCTTCGGCTTCCTCGGTTCCAACGGCTGCGGCAAGACCACCACCATGAAAGTCCTGACCGGGCTGATGCCGGCCACCGAGGGCAGTGCAATCCTGCTGGGCAAGCCCGTGGACGCCAAGGACCTGGCGACCCGCAAGCGCGTAGGTTTCATGTCGCAGAGCTTCTCGCTGTATGGCGAACTGAGCGTGCGCCAGAACCTGGTGCTGCATGCGCAACTGTTCGACTTGCCCAAGGCCGACAGCGGTCCGCGCATTGATGAACTGATCCAACGTTTCGACCTGGGTGAAGTGGCCGAACAGCCCTCCGGCGAGTTACCCCTTGGCCTGCGCCAGCGTTTGTCCTTGGCAGTGGCGGTGCTGCATCGCCCGGAAGTGCTGATCCTCGATGAGCCCACCTCGGGTGTCGACCCGGCGGCGCGGGATGATTTCTGGCGGTTGCTGATCGAGTTGTCGCGGCAACAAGGCGTGACCATCTTCCTGTCCACCCACTTTATGAACGAAGCCCAGCGCTGCGACCGCATCTCCTTGATGCATGCCGGCAAGGTGTTGGCCTGCGACACGCCCGAGGCGCTGCAACAGCAGTTCCACGGCGATACCCTGGAGGCGGCTTTCGTCACCTGCCTGGAGCAGGCCCAGGGCGAACCCGAACCCAGCGCGCCCCGTGCAACCGTCAACGATGCCCACGCGCCGCCCGCGAGCAAACACGGCTTCAGCTTGGCGCGGTGGTTAGCCGTGGCCAGCCGCGAAGGCAAGGAGCTGCTGCGCGACAAGGTACGCATGGCCTTCGCCTTGCTCGGGGCGATGTTCATGATGGTGATCTTCGGCTACGGCATTTCCCTGGACGTGGAAAACCTCGCCTTCGCCGTCTACGACCAGGACCAGACCCCGCAAAGCCGCGCCTATCTAGAGGCATTTCGCAGTTCGCGCTATTTCGCCGAGCAAGCACCCATTCGCGACGCCAACGAATTGCACCGGCGCCTGCAACGTTCGGAAATCAAGCTGGCCATGGAGATCCCACCCGGCTTTGGCCGGGACCTCTACGCCGGCCGCCAGCCCACCGTCGCGGCCTGGCTCGACGGCGGCATGCCGTTTCGCGCTGAAACCAGCCGCAATTACGTGGAGGCCGTGCACCAGGGCAACCTTGCGCAACTGGCTGAACTCAGTAGCTTACCCTTGAACAACCGGGCCGCCGTCAAGCTTGAAACACGCTTTCGCTACAACCAAGACGTGGTCAGCGTGAATGCCATTGGCCCTGGCGTGATGGCGCTGATCCTGGCGTTCATTCCGGCCATGCTCACCGCCCTCGGCATTGTGCGCGAGAAGGAGCTGGGGTCGATCACCAACTTCTATGCCACACCACTGACGCGCCTGGAGTTCCTGTTGGGTAAACAGGCGCCCTATCTGGTCGTCAGCCTGGTCAACCTGGCACTGTTGGTGGCGATGAACCGCTGGTTGTTCGGTGTGCCGTTCAAAGGCAGCGGCCTGACCCTGGCTTTCGGTGGCCTGTTGTACGTGCTGGCGACCACGAGCATGGGCCTGCTGATCTCGGCGTTCACCCGCACCCAGATCGCGGCGATCCTCGGCACCATGATCATCACCAGCCTGCCGACCATCCAGTTTTCCGGGCTGATCGTGCCGCGCTCGTCCCTGGAAGGTGCGGCGGCGCTAATGGGCATGCTGTTTCCGGCCGGGCACTTTCTGGATATTGCGGTGGGCACCTTCACCAAGGCTCTGGATCTGCGCCAGTTGTGGCCACAATGCCTGGCCTTGTTCGGATTTTTCGTCGGTTTTACCGGGCTGAGCCTGGTGATGCTCAAGAAGCAGGAGGCCTGATGCACAAGCTCGCCCATATCCTGCGCCTGGGGCTCAAGGAACTCACCAGCCTGCGCCACGACAGCGTGTTGCTACTATTTCTGTTCTACGCCTTCACCGTGGCGATCTACATGCCCGCTGCCGGTTCGGTGATTGGCGTGCACAACGCCAGCGTGGCCTTTGTCGATGAAGATCACAGCGCGCTCTCGCGGCAAATGGCCGAGGCCCTGCAACCACCGGAATTCCAGGCGCCGGCGCCACTGGCCTACGACCAGCTGGACAGGGTCATGGACAGCGGCCAATACACCTTCGTCGTCAATGTACCGGCGAATTTCCAGGCCGACCTGTTGGCGGGGCGCCAGCCGGGGGTGCAGGTGAACATCGATGCCACGGCAATGAGCCAGGCATTCATGGGCGCGGGTTACATCGGGCGGATTTTCCAACGCGAACTGCTGACCTACAGCGGCCAGGCCGACGCTGCCGGCAAAGCTCCGGCCCTGCTGACCACTCGGGCGTTGTTCAATACCAACCTGGAAGGTGGCTGGTTCCTGGCGGTGATCCAGATCGTCAACAACATCACCATCCTCGCCATCGTGCTGACCGGCACCGCCCTGCTGCGCGAACGCGAGCACGGCACCCTCGACCACCTGCTGGTGCTGCCCCTGACCGCGCTGGAGATCATGCTGGCAAAAATCTGGAGCAACATGCTGGTGGTGGTGTTGTGTACGTGGCTGTCCCTGGAACTGGTGGTCAAAGGCTTGCTCGGCGTGCCATTGGCCGGGTCGTTGAGCCTGTTCCTGTTGGTGACGGCCCTGTATTTATTTGCGAGTACTGCGTTGGGGATCTTCCTCGCCACTCTCGCCCGCTCGACGCCGCAGTTCGGCCTGCTGGCGATCCCGGTGATCATTCCCATGCTGTTGCTCTCTGGCGGCAGTACACCGCTGGATAGCATGCCCGAATGGTTGCAGTGGGTGATGCAGGGCTCGCCATCGACGCATTTTGTGAGCTTGAGTGCCGCAATTCTATTCAGGGATGCGGGGTTGAGCGTGGTGTGGCCAGACTTGCTGGCCCTGACGGGAATTGGCTTGGTATTTTTTGCGGTGGCGTTGGCGCGGTTTCGCAAGAGCCTGGCTTCCTGAGGCGCCTGGCAGGACCTCGCGAATAGCGCTAAGCGCCGGCTTTACTGGATGATCAGATTGTTGAAGAGCAAATCTTCCACCATCGGTTTACCCGTCTCATCGTTCATCACTTGCTGAGTTTGTTTCAGGGCTTCCTGACGCAGCTTTTCCTTGCCTTCGACCGTACTCATGGCCTCGCTGGTCTGCTGGGTAAACAGCGCCACCAGTTGGTTGCGGATCAACGGATCGTTGGCTTTGACCGCCGCGGCTGCTTCGGTGCCGGTCACACGCAGGGCGATATCGGCCTTGTAGACCTTGAGCTTGGCCGTGCCATCCAGGCCGTAGTTGCCCACAAACGGCGGGGTCAGGCTGATATAGCTGACTTTCGGCGCCTCGCCTTCCTTGGCTTCTTCGGCCTGGACGGCCATCGGTAACGTCAGGGCCAGCATCAACAGGATCCACGCTTTCACAGTTCATTCCTCGAATTCGTTTGCCCGGTAGCATAACGCTAGCAAGGCTGAGCACAAGCTTATGGGGGCTTATCAGGCGCGGGTATGCTCGTTGACCCACGGGCGCACCCTCCTACACTTATCGGCCACGATGCCAAAAGGAATAGTCCGATGAAAGCTGTGCTGTGCAAAGCCTTCGGCCCCGCCGAAACCCTGGTGCTGGAAGAGATCGCCAGCCCTGCGATCAAAAAGAACGAAATCCTGCTGGACGTGCACGCGGCCGGGGTGAATTTCCCGGATACGCTGATCATCGAAGGCAAATACCAGTTCAAGCCGCCCTTTCCGTTCTCACCCGGTGGCGAAGCGGCGGGCGTAGTCAGCGAGGTGGGTGAGAAAGTCAGCCACCTGAAAGTCGGTGACCGTGTGATGGCGTTGACCGGCTGGGGCAGCTTTGCCGAGCAGGTCGCGGTGCCCGGCTATAACGTGCTGCCGATTCCGCCGAGCATGGACTTCAACACCGCCGCCGCCTTCAGCATGACCTACGGCACCTCCATGCACGCGCTGAAACAACGCGCCAACCTGCAACCTGGCGAGACCTTGCTGGTGCTTGGTGCGTCCGGCGGCGTGGGCCTGGCCGCCGTGGAGATCGGCAAGGCCATGGGCGCCCGGGTGATTGCCGCCGCCAGCAGCGCCGACAAGCTCGCAGTGGCCAAGGCGGCCGGCGCCGATGAGCTGATCAACTACAGCGAAGCCAGCCTCAAGGATGAGGTCAAGCGCCTGACCGATGGCAATGGCGCTGACGTGATTTACGACCCGGTGGGTGGCGACCTGTTTGACCAGGCCGTCCGCGCCATCGCCTGGAACGGCCGCCTGTTGGTGGTGGGGTTTGCCAGCGGGCGCATTCCCGAATTGCCGGTGAACCTGGCATTGCTCAAGGGCGCCGCCGTGGTCGGCGTGTTCTGGGGCTCGTTTGCCCAGCGCCAGCCGCAGGATAACGCAGCGAATTTCCAGCAGTTGTTCACCTGGTATGGCGAGGGCAAGCTCAAGCCTTTGGTGTCGCAGGTGTATCCGCTGGAACAGGCCGCCCAGGCGATCAATGATCTGGGGCAGCGCAAGGCAGTGGGTAAAATAGTTGTCCAAACCCGATAACACACCTGAAATGCAATCCATGTGGGAGCTGGCTTGCCTGCGATAGCGGTGGGTCAGCTGCTACAGATGAACCTGAAAAAGCGCCATCGCAGGCAAGCCAGCTCCCACAGTAGTTACTCAGTGGTCTTGGGACCTAATCACGACCATCACTTATCTATTAGCGACATGTTCGTAAAAGAACATGCACTTACTCTCGTTTCCTGTGTTTGCGGATAAGAGGCGATGCTATTTTCGGTAACGAAACTGTAACATTCGCATCCGCAGTCAAAACAAGAAATTTGGAGCTCTTGAATGTTTGCTTTCTTTCGTCCTGCCGCACACCAGGCGCCCCTGCCTGAAGAAAAAATAGACAGTACCTACCGACGGCTGCGCTGGCAGATCTTCGCGGGTATTTTCTTTGGTTACGCCGGCTACTACCTGCTGCGTAAAAACTTCTCCCTGGCCATGCCCTACCTGATCGACGAGGGCTACACCCGCGGTGAACTGGGCCTGGCGATGTCGGCGATCGCGATCGCCTATGGCTTGTCCAAATTCCTGATGGGCCTGGTGTCCGACCGCTCCAACCCGCGCTACTTCCTGCCCTTCGGCCTGCTGGTTTCGGCAGGGGTGATGTTCATTTTCGGTTTCGCGCCTTGGGCAACGTCCAGCGTGACCATGATGTTCATTTTGCTGTTCATCAACGGCTGGGCCCAGGGCATGGGCTGGCCGCCGAGTGGGCGGACCATGGTGCACTGGTGGTCGCAGAAAGAACGCGGCGGCGTGGTGTCCGTGTGGAACGTGGCGCACAACGTCGGCGGCGGCCTGATCGGCCCGCTGTTCCTGCTGGGCATGGCGTGGTTCAACGACTGGCACGCCGCGTTCTATGTGCCGGCCACCGTGGCCCTGGCCGTGGCGGCGTTCGCCTTCATCACCATGCGTGACACCCCGCAATCGGTGGGCTTGCCGCCTATCGAGAAGTACAAGAACGATTACCCGGAAGGCTACGACGCCAGCCACGAAGACGAATTCAGCGCCAAGGAAATCTTCGTCAAGTACGTGTTGCGCAACAAAATGCTGTGGTACATCGCCTTCGCCAACGTGTTTGTCTATCTGCTGCGCTACGGCGTACTGGACTGGGCGCCGACCTACTTGAAAGAAGCCAAACACTTCACGGTCGACAAGTCGTCCTGGGCGTATTTCTTCTACGAGTGGGCAGGTATTCCGGGTACGCTGCTATGCGGCTGGATGTCGGACAAGATCTTCCGTGGCAACCGCGGGCTGACCGGCATCGTGTTCATGGCCCTGGTGACAGTGGCCACCCTGGTTTACTGGCTCAACCCGCCAGGCAACCCGATGATCGACATGATTGCGCTGTTCTCCATCGGCTTCCTGATCTACGGCCCGGTGATGCTGATCGGCCTGCAGGCACTGGAACTGGCTCCGAAGAAGGCCGCCGGCACCGCAGCGGGCTTCACCGGTTTGTTCGGTTACCTGGGCGGTTCGGTAGCGGCAAGTGCCGCCATGGGCTACACGGTTGACCATTTCGGCTGGGACGGCGGCTTTGTACTGCTGATCAGCGCCTGCGTACTGGCGATCGCGTTCCTGATCCCTACGCTGTGGCACACCAACAGTGTCAGCTCGGCGCGTTAACCGCCCAGGCAATCCTTGGCACAACGCTTGAGCCGCGCCTCCAGGTTTTTATCTGGCATGGCGTGGCTACGCAGGGCGTTCACGGTCTGCTCGACATAATCGCGAGTCGTACCGTAACGCCCGCAAGCGCTTTGCAGTACATGATTAAGCACGATATCGGGCAAGTTGCCGGCATAGCTGGGCAAGTGCCGCTCCAGAACAAACCCCAACGCCTGCACGGTGCTGCCATCTTCCAATCGGCAACTGAGCCAGTGCGGCCGGTACGAGGGGTAAGGCATCTCACGCTGCCATAGGGCGTAAAGCGAGGCCTCCAACTGGTCCTCCGGCAAGCGGTAGGCAAACCCGCTGCAGGAACCACCGCGATCCAACCCAAACACCAGCCCCGGCAGCTCCGGCGTACCGCGATGCTCGTGTGACCACAAATACAGGCCACGGTGATAACCGTGAACCCGTGCACGCACCCGCTCGGTCGACGAGCATTCAGGGCGCCAGATCAGCGAACCATACGCAAACAGCCACACCGGCCCACCCTTGTGCCGAGCCATGGTGGCTTGCATCGAGCTCATCAATTGTTCGTGAGTGAGTTGCGGCCCCAGATCGAGCCGCGGAGGGTAAGCCAATTGCAGAAGATCGGTTTCAATGGCGGTCATGGCGAAAAGCGGTGCGCCTCCTGTGTGTTACCAGTTGTAAGCGACTTTACCGTAATAGAACGCGCCGCTGTAACCGTACGGCGAAAAAGTGCTGTAGGCGAGGTTGCCGCCGCTGCTGGCGAAGGCGTTAACCTTCTCCGGGTACTTATCGGTAACGTTGTCGCCACCCAGGGTGAAGGTCCAGTTCTTGAGCTTGTAGTCTGCTGACAGGTCCAGCACCCAGGCGGCCTTGAAGGTCTGGTCGTTGACCTTGTCCGTCTGATAACTGGTGAACTCACCATAGCGCACCAGGTTAGTGTGCAGCGCCCAATTACCGAAGGTGAAGTCGTTGCCCAGGCTCAGCTTGTGCTGGGGCGTGGTATCGCCCAGCAAACCGATACGCTCGCGACGGTCCACTCGCACCAGGTTGGCCCCCAGGCTATCGAGAATCGCGGGGTTGGCTTTCACGTCGGTGACTTTGGTGTGGTTGTAGTTGTAGCCCACGGTACTGTTCCAGCGAATGCCGTTATCGAGCTGGTAGCGATAGTTGGCTACCAGATCGACGCCATCGGTGCTGGTGTCCGTGGCGTTGGTGAAGTACCGGGCCGTGGTGTAGTTGATATTGCCGACGCCATTGGCTTGCAGGTAAGCCACCGTGGCCGGGTTGAGATTGAGGTTAGACGACAGGCTGATGCGGTCGCGGATGTCGATGCGGTACACATCGAGCGTGACGGTCAGATCATCGGCCGGCTCGAGCACCAGGCCGAGGCTATAGTTGCGCGACTTTTCGGCCTTGAGGTCTTCGGCACCCAGCAGGCGCGCGACCTGACTGTTGGCCGGGAAGGTGCCGGCTTCCTGGATGGTGCTGCCGATCAACTGCGATGAGGTGTAGGCAAAATTCTGCTGGGCCAGGGACGGCGCACGGAAACCGTTGGAGATGCTGCCGCGCAAGGCCACCTGGGGGGTGAAGTCGTAGCGGGCCGACAGCGAGCCGCTGACGTTGGAGCCAAAGTCACTGTAATCCTCATGGCGCACGGCGGCCGAGGCGCTGAGTTTTTCGGTGAAGTTGGTTTCCAGGTCCAGGTACTGTGCCCAGTTATGCCGCGTGCTGGTGCCGGCATCAGCATCGCGGAAACCGCCCAGGCCGGAGCTGCCGGTCTGGTAATAGGACGCAGGCTCGCCCGCCTCGATTTCATAGCCCTGATGCAGGTATTCACCGCCGAACGCCACGGAGACCGGATACGGCAGAAAGCCCACATCGAACTCACGGGACAGGTCCAGGCTGACTTGCTTCTGATCGTTGCTCAGGGTGCCGTTGTTGAATTTACGCGGCGTTGCCAGGCCCAGTGAGGTGTTGATGGTTTCAGTCCCCAGTTCGTACTGGTTCTTGCCGTAGTTGGCCGACAGGTCGTAATGCCAGTCGTAGGCCAGCAGGCCGCGCAAGCCCACCACCAGCGAGGTGTCTTCCAGGTTGCCTTTGATCAGTGGCAGGTAGCCGTTAGGGTTGAGCGCCTTGATGTTGTTGGACGCGTTGCTTGCCCGGTAGAAGGCTGCCGTTTCACCGCGCCGCTTGCTGTAGCCACCGAAGGTGTAGAACTCGGCTGCATCGCTGAAGGAATATTCTGAATTGAACTGGAACTTGCCTTCATTGGTGGCCGGCTCACCTTGGCGGAACACACGCTGGCCGTAGGTGGTGGAGCCAATACTGCCTGGGCGGTAATCGTCGCCGGCGCGGTTGGTGTAGTCGTTGTCGGCGCCTTCCGCAGACAGGTTGATAAAGCCATTGTCGCCCAATGCCAGGCCCGTATTACCGCTGACATTACGCTGGATGCCGTCACCCTTTTTGTACTCGCCAAACTTGCTGGAAACCGAGCCGCCATGGTCGGCGTTTTTGAGGATCACGTTGATCACCCCGGCGATCGCGTCGGAGCCGTAACGGGCAGAAGCGCCGTCGCGCAGCACCTCGATATGGTCCACCGCCGACAGCGGAATGGCATTCAAGTCTGCCGGGGCCGAACCGCGCCCAACCGCACCGCCCAGGTTGACGAAGGCACTGGTATGGCGACGTTTGCCGTTGACCAGTACCAACACCTGGTCCGGCGACAAGCCGCGCAACTGCGCCGGACGCACGAGCTCGGCGCCGTCCACCAGGCTTGGTCGGGGGAAGTTGATCGACGGAATCAGCCGCGCTAATACGGCACCCAGCTCATCGGAGCCGGTGCTGCGCAGGGTTTCACCGGAGATTACGTCGATTGGCGACAGCGATGCACTGGCAGTGCGCTCTTGGGCGCGGGTGCCGGTGACGATTACGGTGTCGAGTTTAGGTGCATCAACCGCAGTAGTTTCGTCTGCCAGAACTGGATTGAATCCCACAACGGTCAGCAAATTTGCCGACAAAATCGCCGTGTATAGCGCGTGTTTCCTGTAGCTCCCCATACCGCTCCCCTTTGAATCAAAAATAGAACTGCAATGCGCGAAGTTCGTACGATCGATCCGGCTGGCGGGCGGTGGCGGTCAGTATCTGGTTATGGTCGGTGAAGTCGGTAGTCCGTTGCGATATAGCTTAAAGATATTCATCAACCAGAATAAATACCTTAAAAGAATAAGCAAAAGCATAAGCACGCTCGCCCATTCGTCAGGATCCACGCGGCTAATCCCGGTACTTTCAGCCCTGGTTCAGCCTGGGCGCGTGCCAAGCCGTCAAACTGGCGCGCCTGTAACGACCCACTTAGCCGTTCATCAAATCGACTACCGAGGTCGCCATGAAAAAATTCCGATTGCCTGGCCTGTTACTGCTTGCCCAGGCCACCACTGCACTGGCTAGCGAAACGCCAACGGCGACTGACGACAAAGGCTTCTGGTACGCCCAGACAAGCGTCTACACCCGGCACTTTGCACCCGACCCGCAACACAACAACAAACAGGACCTGATCGGTCTGGAGCGCAATGAGGCGTCGGGCCTGGTGTATGGCGGGGGGACCTTTCGCAACTCGTTCCGCCAACGCTCGTACTACGCCTATGCGGGCAAGCGCTATGACATGGCCGACTACCCGGTCTATGCGAAGTTGACTGGTGGACTGATCCAGGGCTATCGCGGCGAGTATCGCGACAAGATCCCGTTGAATCGTTTTGGCGTAGCGCCAGTGATCATTCCGTCCGTGGGGACCCACTACGGGCCGGTCGCGGCGGAGTTGGTGTTGCTGGGGTTCAATGCAGCGATGGTGACGACTGGCTTACGCTTCTGACACGACACTGTCCCCTGTGGGAGCTGGCTTGCCTGCGACAGCGGTGCGCCAGTCGGCAAATGAGACACTGACCCACCTCTATCGCAGGCAAGCCAGCTCCCACATTATTCAGCGCAACACTTCAGGGCCGTGGGGCGTAGGCAAACACGTCAGCGCGCATCCGGTGAGCATCCATACCGGCGTCGACCAATGCATCCAGGGTGCCATAAATCATCGCCGGTGAGCCGCTGGCGTAGACATGTACCGTGTTGAGATCGGCAATGTCCTCGCACACCACCTCGTGCAGCAAACCGCAGCGCCCCTCCCAACCACACAGGTCGCTGACCACTTTGTGCAGGAACAGATTGGGCAATTGCAGCCACTGATCCCAGTGCTCGATCTGGTAGAAATCTTCCGGGCGCCGTACGCCCCAGTACAGGTGCACCGGGTGCTTGAAGCCCGAAGCGCGACAGTGCTCGATCAGACTGTGCATCTGCGCCATACCGGTACCGGCGGCCATCAGCACCAGTGGTCCGTCCGGCAACTCGGCCAGGTGGGTGTCACCGAACGGCAGTTCCACACGGGCCATCTGGTTGCGCTGCAATTGTTCGATAAGGTTGCGCGCACTGTCCTCGCGCACCAGCACATGCAGCTCCAACTCACGCCCGGCATGGGGTGCAGAAGCCAGGGAAAACGCCGACTTCTCGCCGTTCTCCCGTTCGAGCATCAAGTATTGCCCGGCGTGGTAACGCACCGCATTACCGGCCGGGGCACGCAGGCGCACACGCCAGACATCGCCGCCGACTTCCACGCACTCGATCAATTGGCATGACAATTTGCGCAACGGCAACTCTCCTGGCGCCAGTACGCCATCCCACAACACAATGCAGTCTTCCAGCGGCTCGGCGATGCAGGTATAGAACTCGCCATGGTCGCGCACTTCACCGGCCTGGCTTACCCGGCCCTCCACCAGCAACGCCGCACACACATGGCACACGCCATTGCGGCAGGCCTGGGGGCATTCGTATCCCAGGCGGCGTGCACCTTCGAGGATTCGTTCGCCAGGGACCAGCTCCAGTACAGCGCCGGAAGGTTGCAGGGTTACACGCATCAATCTATTCCCAATTCTTTCCAGATCGCATCGACACGCGCGGTGACGGCTTCATCCTTGACGATCACCCGGCCCCACTCGCGAGTGGTCTCACCCGGCCACTTGTGGGTGGCATCCAGGCCCATTTTCGAACCCAGGCCCGATACCGGCGAGGCAAAGTCCAGGTAGTCGATCGGCGTGTTATCGATCATCACCGTATCGCGCTTGGGGTCCATGCGCGTGGTAATGGCCCAGATCACGTCGTTCCAGTCCCGCGCATTGATGTCGTCGTCGGTCACGATAACGAACTTGGTGTACATGAACTGTCGCAAAAACGACCACACACCCAACATGACGCGCTTGGCATGCCCCGGATACGACTTCTTCATGGTCACGATGGCCATGCGGTACGAACAGCCCTCGGGCGGCAGGTAGAAGTCGGTGATTTCCGGAAATTGCTTCTGCAGGATCGGTACGAACACTTCGTTGAGCGCCACGCCGAGGATGGCGGGCTCATCGGGCGGACGACCCGTGTAGGTGCTGTGGTAGATCGGCTTGACCCGATGGGTGATGCGCTCGACGGTGAACACCGGGAAGCTGTCGACTTCGTTGTAGTAACCGGTGTGGTCGCCGTACGGGCCTTCATCGGCCATTTCACCTGGGTGAATCACGCCTTCAAGAATGATTTCGGCGGTGGCCGGCACTTGCAGGTCGTTACCGCGGCACTTCACCAGCTCCGTGCGATTACCGCGCAACAAGCCGGCGAAGGCGTACTCGGAGAGGCTGTCAGGTACGGGCGTGACTGCGCCGAGAATGGTCGCCGGGTCGGCACCCAGGGCCACGGACACCGGGAACGGCTTGCCGGGATGCTTTTCGCACCACTCACGGAAGTCGAGGGCGCCGCCACGGTGGCTGAGCCAGCGCATGATCACTTTGTTACGGCCAATGACTTGCTGACGGTAGATACCGAGGTTCTGGCGATCCTTGTTCGGGCCCTTGGTGACAGTCAGGCCCCAGGTGATCAACGGGCCAACGTCGCCGGGCCAGCAGGTTTGCACCGGGAGCATGGCCAGGTCGACATCATCGCCTTCAATGACCACTTCCTGGCACACCGCGTCCTTGACCACCTTGGGGGCCATGGCGATGATCTTGCGGAAGATCGGCAGTTTGGACCAGGCGTCCTTCAAGCCCTTGGGCGGCTCGGGCTCCTTGAGAAAGGCCAGCAGC
The DNA here is from genome assembly GCF_003408955.1 of Pseudomonas sp. GL93. Lineage (NCBI taxonomy): Bacteria > Pseudomonadati > Pseudomonadota > Gammaproteobacteria > Pseudomonadales > Pseudomonadaceae > Pseudomonas > Pseudomonas sp. GL93. The sequence continues at coordinate 50,231 of NZ_NKRF01000067.1, read as the reverse complement.
TTGCCGATCTCGCGCAGTTCGCTGACAGACTCGGCGCCCATGCCAAAGGCCACGCGCTCGGGAGTGCCGAACAGGTTGCCCAGCACCGGGATATCAAAGCCGGTCGGGTTTTCGAACAACAGCGCCGGGCCCTTGTTGCGCAAGGTGCGGTCGCAAATCTCAGTCATTTCCAGCACCGGAGAAATCGGCATCTGGATACGTTTCAACTCTCCGCGCTGCTCAAGTTGCTGCACGAAATCCCGAAGATCCTTGAATTTCATTAACCATGCCACCCGTAAAATAGGCGTACATCCTACCTGCTCTGAGGGCGGCTGGCAGCTTAATTGGCCGTCAATCCGCGTGATTGCAACGAACTGAACAACGGCTCCAAGAAGGCTTCGATGTGTCGCGCGCCGACGTCTGAAAGATGGTTATCGTCGGTATACAGCGCGCGGCCATTGAGTTCGACCCGGCACAACCCATCGGCGCCGCACAGTAATGGCGCGGGGTCCAGCACCGCGACACCGCTGTCGGCAGCCGCCAATTCATCAAACAAGTGCGTGATAAAGGCCTGGCGCTTCACATGCTCGGCCACGGCCAGCCCTTCACCGTCCACGGGCCGGTTCATCATGGCCAGGCGGCTGAGACGGTAAGGCACGATGATTTCCTGCAGCGGCACTTCCTTGACCAGCCAGACCTTGTGGCCGGCAGCGCGCAAGCCCTGGATGCGCTCGCGCAGGCCCTGGGCAAAGCGTTGTTCGGCGACGGCGCGCACATACTGGCCGGTGCCGGGGTCTTTGAGCGCATGCTCCTTGTCACCGGACATTTGCCCATACACATACAGGCTCCAGCGGGCGGCCAACACCACATCGCTGAATGTCTGCTCAGCCATGGCCTTCTCGACGCGACGGTTGAAATGCGCGCAGCGGGCAATATTCTCCAGGCCATCGAGGGGAATACAGCCGGCAAAACTGGCTTCGACCAGGCTGATATCGTGACGATCAGCGCCCTCTTTGAGTGCCGGTATCAGCGCGGTAGCGTGACTGTCACCCCATACCAACGCTGAAACCGATTGGTCTTTGGGGCCGAAATGGCAGAACAAGCGTTCATCGGGCGTATCTTTGTCGGCCATGCACGCCAGCAGGTCAGGGCTCCACTTCTTGGCCTGGGCAAAACGCAACGCCTGTTCGGACAAGCGCGAAGGCACGCCGTCAGCTTCGCGTATCGCAAGGCCAGTGAAGCCCAGCCCCAGAATGCCGACCATGGCTGACGCCAGAATCGCCTTACGCGAAGCCAGCAAACGTTTTTCCCGGAACGGCGTTTCCACGAAGCGCCAGGACAGATAGCCCAGCACCAGCGAAAGCAGCATCAGCCCCGCCAGTTCCAGCGCGCTCAAGCCATCCACCGCGGCGTAGTTGGCGTACACGAATACCGGCCAGTGCCAGAGGTACCAGGAATAAGAGATCAGCCCGATACCCACCATGATCCGCGTGCCCAACAGGCGAGCGACCCACGTCTGTTGCTGGCCGTTGGCCCAGATCAACCCGACCACACCCAGCACAGGCAACAACGCAGTCGCGCCTGGGAACGGCGTTTTCGCGTCGTAACCCAATACAGCGATGAGGATCAATGCCAGGGAAGCCAGGCTGACCCCTTGCGCCAAGGCCGGCGAGGCGCGCCATTCACGCTTGGGCTGCACCGCCAGCATCGCACCGGCCAGTAGCTCCCAGGCCCGCAGATGCAACAGGAAGAAAGCTTTTTGTGGCTCATGCTGAACCGCCCAGACGCTCATGCCAAACGACGCCAGCAGCACCGCGAACAATGCCAGGCGCCAGTGCTTCAAACGGCTGGAAAGCAAGGTCAGCAGCAATGGGAAGAAAATATAGAACTGCTCTTCTACCGCCAATGACCAGGTATGCAGCAAGGGCTTGATGTCCGATGAGGCATCGAAATAGCCGTGCTGGCGCGAGAACAACAGGTTCGAGGTAAAGGTCACCTGATAATGCGCAGACCGCCCCAACTCTTCATAGTCCTTGGGCGCCAACAGAAACCAACCCACTGCCAGTGTCGCGGCGATCATCACAAACAGCGCGGGCAAGATACGCCGGGCGCGGCGAGCCCAGAAGTCGATGAAGCTGAAGCGTCCGGCTTGACGCTCACGCCAGATAATTGACGTAATCAGGAAGCCCGAGATGACGAAAAAGACGTCAACGCCAACAAAACCGCCAGTAATGCCAGGGACACCAAAGTGGAACAACACGACTGCAAGGACGGCGATGGCACGCAGGCCATCGATGTCTCTGCGGTAAGCAAGGGTGGTCATAAGAATGTGGTCAGTCTGCGACGAAAGGGATGAGCGAAGTCACGCGTCAATTTTTGTTACTTAACGGATACTTATGCCACAAAAATCGCAGAATCTCGACGCAAAAAAAATGGCGCCCCATTAAGGGCGCCATTTTTTTGGACCTGAAACGCTGTATTACTTGCGTTTCATCGACAGGAAGAACTCGTCGTTGGTCTTGGTGGTTTTCAGCTTGTCGATCAGAAACTCGATGGCAGCGACTTCGTCCATCGGGTGCAGCAGCTTGCGCAGGATCCACATACGCTGCAGTTCGTCGTCTGCCGTCAGCAACTCTTCGCGGCGGGTGCCGGAGCGGTTGATGTTGATCGCAGGGAACACACGCTTTTCAGCGATGCGACGGTCCAAAGGCAGTTCCATGTTGCCGGTACCCTTGAACTCTTCGTAGATCACTTCGTCCATCTTCGAGCCGGTTTCAACCAGCGCGGTGGCGATAATGGTCAGCGAGCCACCTTCTTCGATGTTGCGCGCGGCGCCGAAGAAACGCTTCGGTTTCTCCAGGGCGTGGGCATCGACACCACCGGTCAATACCTTGCCGGAGCTCGGGATCACAGTGTTGTAGGCACGGGCCAGACGGGTGATGGAGTCGAGCAGGATCACCACGTCCTTCTTGTGTTCGACCAGGCGCTTGGCCTTTTCGATCACCATTTCGGCAACCTGCACGTGGCGGGTTGGCGGCTCATCGAACGTCGAGGCAACCACTTCGCCGCGCACGGTGCGCTGCATCTCGGTCACTTCTTCCGGACGCTCATCGATCAACAGCACAATCAGATGAACTTCAGGGTTGTTACGCGCAATGTTCGCGGCGATGTTCTGCAGCATGATGGTCTTACCGGCTTTCGGCGGTGCGACGATCAGGCCACGCTGGCCTTTGCCGATCGGAGCGCAGAGGTCGATCACACGGCCGGTCAAGTCTTCGGTGGAGCCGTTACCGGCTTCCATCTTCATGCGCACGGTCGGGAACAGCGGGGTCAGGTTCTCGAAGAGAATCTTGTTTTTCGCGTTCTCGGGGCGATCGAAGTTGATCGTGTCGACCTTGAGCAGGGCGAAGTAACGCTCGCCTTCCTTCGGAGGACGGATCTTGCCAACGATGGTGTCACCGGTGCGCAAGTTGAAGCGACGGATCTGGCTCGGCGAGACGTAGATATCATCTGGGCCGGCGAGATAGGACGCGTCTGCAGAGCGGAGAAAGCCGAAGCCGTCCTGGAGAATCTCCAGCACGCCATCACCGGAGATTTCCTCGCCGCTTTTCGCGTGCTTCTTGAGCAGGGAGAAAATCACGTCCTGCTTGCGCGAACGGGCCATATTTTCTATGCCCATTTCTTCGGCCAGTTGGAGCAGGTCGGTAATCGGCTTTTGCTTGAGTTCAGTCAGATTCATATAGGAATGACGTAATCATTTATGGAGGGGGGAAATTAAGCTTTTGGCTTAATGAGGCCGCGCCGCAGAGAAGGCGACAGGATCGCGTACTAATCGAAAAGGAATGCGTCGGCGACGGCTTGCAGGGGGCAGTGGAGAAACCACTGCGGGGCCGAATGTACCACCTGGATTTCGGAGCGTCTAGCCCTGTTTCACGAAAAAGCCCCGCAATTTGCGGGGCTTTTTTGACGACGCTTAGATGCTCGCGTCGAGGAAAGCTTGCAGCTGGGACTTCGACAGCGCGCCCACTTTAGTCGCTTCGACGTTGCCGTTCTTGAACAGCATCAGGGTCGGGATACCACGCACACCATGCTTGGCCGGGGTCTCCTGGTTCTCGTCGATGTTCAGCTTGGCAATGGTCAGCTTGCCTGCATAGGTGGTTGCAATGTCGTCCAGGACCGGAGCGATCATTTTGCAAGGGCCGCACCATTCAGCCCAGTAGTCAACCAGCACCGGGCCGTCAGCCTTGAGGACTTCGGCTTCAAAGGTCGCGTCGGTGACGTGCTTGATAAGATCGCTGCTCATGGATGTCTCCGGATTGTAAGCAAAAAAAACGTTGCCCATCATAGCCGCCCTTCCCCTGTTCAGGAAGCCGCGTCTGATTGAGTCTTGCTATGAAGTTGAATGAGTGTGGATATGACTCGTCACGGCGTAGCGGGCGTCACGAACGCAATGCCCGTGCGCAACGCTGCATTACGTATATGTTCCTGCATGCTTTTCTGCGCCGCCGTACTGTTGCGGCGGGGCAGGGCGCGCCGGATTCTACGATGTTCCTGCCAGGTTTCCATGGCCCGTTCCGGCCGGATGAACGGTAGCTTCTGACTTTCCAGAAACACTTCGGCGCTGGCGCTGAGGATGCTCACCATGGCCTGGTTACCGCTGGCCAGCAGAATACGCTGGTGAAATTCGAAGTCCAGGCGGGCGGCCGCTTCGAAGTCGCCCGCCTTGAGCACTTTGCGCATGGCTTGGACGTTGTCTTGCAGGCTGTCCAGTGCATCAAGGGTCAGTGTCACTGCTGCCAACCCGGCCGCAAACCCCTCCAAGGCGTAGCGCAGCTGGAAGATATCCGGCGGCGTGGCCTGCGCCGCGAAGGGCCAGGCGAACCCCGGTGCCTCTTGCACGTCCTGCACGAACACGCCCTTGCCCGGCTGCACGCTGACCACGCCCAAGGCGCTAAGGGACGACAGCGCCTCACGCAACGACGCCCGGCTCACCCCCAATTGCAGAGCCAGGTCGCGCTGGGACGGTAACGCATCGCCCGGCCCGAAGCCTTGCTCCTTGATCAGTTTGCGGATGGCCTGAAAGGCCGCTTCCGGTACGGCTTGGGCAATGGAATTCATAAAAAGCTCAGGGTTCCCAATAGCGTGTGTGACCCGTTGTAAAACTATTCACGGCCGGCTGCAAGCCACGCCCCAAAGGGGCTCGCAGCTTTTTGCCGACGCTCGAAAAGAGTGCGAAAAACCTGACCACTGTTCAGACCAGTAAGACCACTGCACCTCAACAAACATCAGCCTTACAGACGATCCGAAGGGTGCTGGCATGGGCTGTGCACTGGGCAAACTCAGAAAATTCCTTCGCCTTTTTCGGAGAGTTGCCATGACCAAGCGCTACAGCGCCCTGCTCACTGCCCTGTTTGCCAGCCTGATGCTGAGCCAGGCACCCGCCCAGGCGAATGGTCTGGATGACATCGTCGCCCGTGGCACCCTGAAGGTTGCCGTGCCCCAGGACTTCCCGCCGTTTGGTTCGGTCGGCCCTGACATGCAACCCCGGGGCCTGGACATCGACACCGCCAAGCTGCTGGCCGACCAACTCAAGGTCAAGCTGGAACTGACGCCGGTGAACAGCACCAATCGCATCCCGTTCCTCACCACTGGCAAAGTCGACCTGGTTATTTCCAGCCTGGGCAAGAACCCCGAGCGGGCAAAGGTCATCGACTTCTCCAACGCCTACGCGCCGTTCTACCTTGCCGTGTTTGGGCCGCCTGATGCCGCCATCGCCAGCCTCGACGACCTCAAAGGCAAGACCATCAGCGTGACCCGTGGCGCCATCGAAGACATCGAGCTGACCGCGGTAGCGCCCAAGGAAGCCACGATCAAGCGTTTTGAAGACAACAACTCCACCATCGCTGCCTACCTGGCCGGCCAGGTCGACCTGATCGCCAGCGGCAACGTGGTCATGGTGGCCATCAGCGAACGCAACCCCAAACGCGTACCGGCGCTGAAGGTGAAGCTCAAGGACTCGCCGGTGTACGTGGGCGTGAACAAGAACGAGCCGGCGCTGCTGGAAAAGGTCAACCAGATCCTGGTGGCGGCCAAGGCGGACGGACGGCTGGAAAAGAACGCGATGCAGTGGCTCAAAGAACCGCTGCCTGCCGACCTCTGACGCGGAGCTCAAAGATGGCCTATCAATTCGACTTTGTGCCGGTGCTGGCCAATACCGACCTGCTCCTGCGTGGCGCGCTGTTCACCCTTGAGCTGACGGCCATTGGCGCCATCCTCGGCGTGGCCCTGGGCACTGTCGGCGCCGTGGTACGGGCGTGGAAGATCCAACCGTTTGCGTGGGTCTTTGGTGTGTATGTCGAGTTGATCCGCAACACGCCGTTCCTGGTGCAACTGTTCTTCATCTTCTTCGGCCTGCCATCCCTCGGGTTGAAAATTACCGAGTGGCAAGCCGCCGTGCTGGCGATGGTGATCAACCTGGGGGCCTACTCCACCGAGATCATCCGTGCCGGCATCCAGGCCATCCCACGGGGGCAACTGGAGGCGGCCGCTGCACTGGCAATGACGCGCTTTGAAGCGTTTCGCCATGTGGTGCTGCTGCCGGCCCTGGGCAAGGTGTGGCCAGCCCTGAGCAGCCAGATCATCATCGTGATGCTCGGTTCGGCGGTGTGTTCGCAGATCGCGACTGAAGAATTGAGCTTTGCTGCCAACTTTATCCAGTCGCGTAATTTCCGGGCCTTTGAAACCTATGCCCTGACCACCCTGGTGTACCTGTGCATGGCGCTGATGATTCGCCAATTGCTCAACTGGATCGGCCGACGGTTTGTCATGAGGAACAGCCGATGAGTGATTTTTCGTTCTGGGACATCGTGCGCAACCTGCTTACTGGCCTGCAATGGACGCTATTGCTGTCATTGGTGGCGTTTGTGGGCGGCGGCCTGATCGGCCTGCTGGTGATGACGATGCGTATCAGCCGCAAAGCGTTCCCACGCAATATTGCCCGCACCTATATCGAACTGTTCCAGGGCACGCCACTGCTGATGCAGCTGTTCCTGGTGTTTTTCGGCGTTGCCCTGCTGGGCGTGGACATATCGCCCTGGCTGGCAGCGGCAATCGCATTGACCCTGTTCACCAGCGCTTATCTGGCCGAGATCTGGCGCGGTTGCGTGGACTCCATCGCCCATGGCCAATGGGAAGCCTCGGCCAGTCTGGCCCTGAACCCTTTTGAGCAACTGCGTTTTGTGATCCTGCCCCAAGCCCTGCGCATTGCCGTCGCGCCAACGGTGGGTTTCTCGGTGCAGGTGGTCAAAGGCACCGCCGTGACCTCGATCATCGGTTTCACCGAACTGACCAAGACCGGCGGCATGCTCGCCAACGCTACCTTTGAGCCGTTTATGGTCTACGGCTTGGTGGCCCTCGGCTATTTCCTGCTCTGCTACCCCTTGTCCCTCAGTGCGCGCTACCTGGAAAGGAGACTGCATGCCTCTGCTTAGAATTTCTGCCCTGCATAAGTATTACGGCGATCACCACGTACTCAAGGGCATCGACCTGACGGTGGAAGAAGGCCAGGTTGTGGCGATCATCGGCCGCAGCGGCTCGGGCAAGTCCACCTTGCTGCGCACCCTCAATGGCCTGGAGTCGATCAATGACGGTGTGATCGAAGTCGATGGCGAATACCTTGATGCCGCCCGCGCCGACCTGCGCAGCCTGAGGCAGAAAGTCGGCATGGTGTTCCAGCAGTTCAACCTGTTCCCGCACCTGAGCGTCGGCGAAAACGTGATGCTTGCACCGCAAGTGGTGCAAAAAGTGCCCAAGGCCAAAGCGGCACAGTTGGCCAGGCAAATGCTCGAACGCGTTGGGCTGGGCGAGAAGTTCGACGCCTTCCCCGATCGGCTGTCCGGTGGTCAGCAGCAACGAGTCGCCATTGCCCGCGCGCTGGCCATGTCACCCAAGGTGCTGTTGTGCGATGAGATTACCTCGGCCCTGGACCCGGAGTTGGTCAACGAGGTGCTCAGCGTGGTGCGTCAACTGGCCAAGGACGGTATGACCTTGATCATGGTGACGCACGAAATGCGCTTCGCCCGGGAAGTCGGCGACAAGCTGGTGTTCATGCACCAGGGCAAGGTGCATGAAGTCGGCGACCCGAAGGTGCTGTTCGCCAGTCCGCAAACCCCCGAGCTCGCCAACTTCATCGGCTCAGTGGAACAGCCGGACTGACCAGCTCGAAGCTGCCCCGCCCGTCCAGTACCGTCTGATTGCGTACCTGCAGGGCGGCTGGGGACAGGTCGGTGTCGATGTCGACCTGGGCAGTCAATTGCTTTCCAGCCGTTTGCGCCACCAGGACCTGGCCCGGTAACAACTGCCCGCTGGCACTCTCACCGGGCACGTGTGACAGCGCCCACCCAACGGCACGCCCGTCCACTTGGGCATGCCTGAGAGTCAGGCGAAAACGCCCCTCACGCCCAAAACGAAAGCCCTGGCCATCCGCTGCTCCGGTAAATCGTAATGCCATTGCCGAAGGCTCTGCGCAAAGTACGCTCAGGTGCACCGTGCGCGTACCCAGCACGACTGAGGGGCTTTCGTCCAATGCCTCCTGGCGAATAACGCCATAGTCGATACGCGGCTGGCTTATAGACAGCCGGCAGTTTTCAGCGCGCACGCCCTCAGCCAGCAATACGCCGCAGAGCAGTACGAACCCCATGCTTTTCAGCTTAGCGATCATGGCACACCGCCGATGTTGTCTCATAGAACTTGTCATTGTCGGGTTGAGTCTCGGCGGTAAGGCTTAGCAGGCAGGAGGAAGAGTCCGGCAATGAAACACGCAGGGTTTGCGAGTCGTTGAGGTCGTTCAGGAAAATCATGCCCTCACCCACCACACTGGTCAGGAAACGATTGTCCTTGCCGAACACCGAGGCGCCCTGAGGCAACGGCCGCCCTTGCTGATCGTGGACGGTGAGCAGCACACGGCGCACTTTGACCACATCGAATGCCACGGTATTGAAAGACCCCCGGCCGGCGGCGAGCACATGGGTACCGTTTTTCAGGTCAACACGCTTTGGCAGAGACTGAGTCTGCACTTCGATGCGACTGTTGGTGTACGCGGGCAAGCCAGGTATAACGGCCTGCCCGCTGAAATCGGTCCACACTGGGCCTTGCGGGGTGTCGATTCTTGCAGCGCCGATATCCCCTACCGAGGCAATACCAAACGTGTCCTGCACGGCATACGGCGAAAAGGTTACTCCGCCTCCGTGCGCCACCACGCCGCCTTGCAACTGCCCCGTGTAGTTGGTGCTCAGCGGATCGCGACTAATCCCCAGGCCGATCCGGGTATAACGAGGCATCAGATCCACCTGGCCACGTACCGATTGCTCGCGGGCACTGAGGTCGCGCTCGATACCCACCTCGTAATTCACATACTCATTGACCCGCTCACTCAACGCCGTACCGGCACGAGACTGATCCCCGCGACGACGGATATAGCTGTTCACGCGACGATCACCGCCCAGGGGCACGCTGACCTGCAGGCGCACGGACAACTCATTGTCCCGGGCCGTTTCGCGCCGGCTGCCGACACCGTTGGCGTCGCGGCGCGAATGAGTACCGCCCACCTGCGAGTCGGCGACCAACGCGACATCGACACGATTGAACGATTTATTCCATGACGCAAACACGTGCTCAGCCGTTTGCCCGTCGACTTGAGAACTGCGTGTATAGCCCAGGGAAAATGCGCCCAGCGTGGTGTCGACCCAGCTAACGCCCGCCGTGTACTGATTCTTGAAGCGCGAGTCCAGCACGTCGGCCTTGGTCGGCCGGCCCGCTTCAAGTACCTCGCGATACCCTCGGGTCTGCGTGGTTGCGCTGAGGTTAAGATCTATATCGGCGTACACAGGACTGCTGACGGACACGCTGCTGCGTGACCCGGATACGGCATTACGACTATCCCGAGACACGTTATGGCGTGCGCCTACAGAAACCCGCTGGAAAAACACGCTGCCCAGGGTACCGCCTGCCGACCAGTATTCATCGGCGTTCAACAAGCCAAAGCCGGCCGAGGAGTCACGGCCCAGGCCCCACGTGCCGCTGGCCATGGCGACTACCGGCGACGGGGCTTCCTCATGCTCGTTCTCACGCACCTTGCCAAGGGAGAAATAATAGCCCGGTACCGCTGGCGCAGCCCCTGCGAAAGAGGCCGCCGGCACCACGAAACTGCGCCTGGCGCCCCGCACATCGATGACGCTGACCTCCAGGTCGCTGGTGCCGTTGAGCAACGACAAGCCCGTCAGCCGGAAGGGGCCTTCGGGCACCAGCGTGCTGTGGATCAACACGCCTGACTGGCGCACTTCAATCCGCGACTGGCTCTGGGCCAACCCCTCTACCACCGCATTGTTGCTGCCCGCCGCTGCGCGCGATTGGCCATCGGGGGAAAACTGCACTCCAGACAGCTGGATGCCGCTGAACAGCGGGTTATTGCTGGAGAGCTGACCCACTTGAAAAGTCGATTGCAACGCGGCGATATCCCGCTGGGCATAGGCATAAAGGTGCTCGGTACGGGCCGTCCCATTGTCAGAGACATAGAATTGGCGACTGCGAACAATCCAATCACCCAGGTTGAAACCCGCCTCGGTATTGGCCGAAACGAACCGGCTGGGCCCACTGCTCGAATGGCTGTCAAAACCCTGCACGTCATAGTTGAACAGCGCCGCCGCGCCACCCCGGGCGAACTCCCCGGCCTCCCATTGCGGCTCACGCAGGGCCCCGGTCGGCACCACCAGCGCTACCTCATCGCTGCCGGGCCGCAGCCGCACCATCGTCGTCGGGAAAACCCCGAGGAAGTCGTGGCAGGCCTGATCCTTGGTGGCAGCTTCGCCAACGATGCCAGCGGGTTTCACCAACCCGGCTTTTTCCAGCAGTCCAGGGGTAAAACACAATTGTCCTTGCGAGTCGAACCTCGCATCCACAAGCCCGAGCGGGTTTCCGTTGACCCGCAACCCCACCACATGAACACCTTCGCGAAAACGCGCGGCTGTGCGGAAGTAATCAGAGACTTTCGGGTCAATGCCGTGCGTGGTCAATGCCGCAACGTCGAAGCCTTCGCCCAACTCCATAGCAGGAACAGCGCCAGGCAAGCTCCACAATGTCGCAACGCCCATGAGCAGCGAGGGTCGACGGGACCAAAACGAGGTCATTAATGGTTTACGCGACAGGTTTGTCATGGGTCGATCAACCTCTATCGGTATTGATCGAGGCCCGATAGCTGCCCGCCGAAAAGCCGTAGACCGTGGCTGGCTGCATCTCAACTGCAGTCATACCCTCCAATAGCCCTTCAACCGTCAATGCCAGCGTTTCACCTGGCAAAACGTATGCACGCGGCAAAGTAGCTGGGGTTCCTTGCGGAAGTATCTGCACCTGCGGCGCCAGGCGCACTACGTATGCACTGTCGTTGTGAACCATGAGACGCTCTCCCACACGCCTCCACTCCAGCAGTTCCCATGGAGAATGATGCTCAGGCAGGCCGCGTGGGTGCAGGATCAGCGGCAAACTCTGCCGAAGGGTGATACCAATGGTCGCAGCGCCAGCCGCACGCGCCTGGGGGATACCCTCGAAAGTCACGCGTTTCAACCGCTGGGTCTTCAATGGTTCCTTCAAGGTGCTGATGAAACGGACCAACTGGGTTTCACCCGCCTCTACTCGCGTAATAGGAGGTGTCACAATCAATAGCGGCTCCACATCCTCGGGCATGTTGTGCACGACGGAATGAAGCAGCGCGGGCGCCGCATCAGTATTTTTGATATTCATCGTGGCCTCCCCTTGTTCTTCGTAGAGCAAGACCACAGTTGTTTCCGGCAACATTCCATCCGCCGCCGCAATGGGGATAAAACACAGCCCCACACTTGCACAAAATACGAAAACACAATTCTTTACTGAAAGGCCATTCACTCAGTTTCCCCCAAACTTGAAGCTGACTACTTTGTAGCCAGAAAAAACAGCCGATAAGAAACGGACACTTTCTAACCAGCTGTATTTTATTTCTTAGAGTTCGATGTAGCTCAATTCAAGGGTTGCGCGCCCATCAAGGGTAATCTCACGGCCCAAGTCCAATTCCGTGCTTTTGTTAATAACCGGCCTCACCGCGATAGTGCCGATCAGTTGAGTAATGGAGGCCGGCGTGTTGGGCGTGCTGCTGCGCCACGAATGCAGACTAGGCGATTGGGCGACTTTACCGTCGCCGCTCTGCCAGGCACCTGACCCGACACGCATGATGGGATACAGGGTTGTGGTCGGCGACCGAAGGTTTTTGAGAGTGATCGCAAATCCACCGGTTTTACGACCGGATACAGCGCCCAAGCCATAGTTGTGTGCCTCGGTGTAGCCTGCTCCAAGCACATTGAGAATGCCCGGCACCTTACTGCCGGACTGCAGGTCAACAAACTTTAGCCCGAAACGGGCGGCCGTGGTTCCGCAACTGACGGTCAGGGGCGTGGTCTTTTCCGCCAGCGGAGTGAACGCTGTAGGAGACAGCTGCCCAGAAGGAATGTCGCCATAGTTGATAATACCGCCACCGGTCATACTGAGGTTGCACGCGGCGGGCTTGATGGTACCCCTGACGATCAATTCGGCACTGGTGGATGCATGGGCGTTGAGAGCTGCAGCGAGATAAGCAATACCAAGAGTCAAACCAACAATTTTTTTCATATTCAACCTGTCACTGAAATTTATCAGGCATGTTTATTTCGGCCTTGAAGATACAAGGTCATAAATAAATAACACCACGGCAAAATTGCCGAGTGACAGTCTGTCGCGTTGGCACTTCACTGAAGAATAAGACGACACTCCAATTATCGTGGGATCGATAAAAACAAACTGTGGGCCAAGCCTCTCCAAGCAGTAGTCTTAAACAAAAAAACAAGTAGAATATCGAAGCTAAGTTTGTAGGCGAAATCATAATCGGCGATAAAACAGCCCTAAGTTAAAAATCCCTATAGCCCTCACGTATACGCCAACAGAAGCCCGGAACGGCAACCTACCTTTCCGTCAGGGATTGCTTACAGACAACCTCGGAGAGCTTCCCGAAGCACAACGCGTTGGCGTCAGCGGTCGATCGTGGCACGATGGCAAGGTTATCGACCGAGATCCCCAAACCATGCCGCAATCCCAAGCCAAGAATCTGTCCTTGATCGCTGCCATCGACCTGGGCTCCAACAGCTTTCATATGGTCGTGGCCAAGGCCCAGAACGGTGAGATCCGCATCCTTGAGCGGCTCGGCGAGAAAGTGCAACTGGCCGCCGGGATCGACGACGAGCGCAAGCTCAATGAAGAATCCATGCAGCGCGGCCTCGATTGCCTCAAGCGTTTTGCGCAACTGATCAACGGCATGCCCCCTGGCGCGGTGCGTATCGTTGGCACCAACGCCTTGCGCGAGGCCCGCAACCGCAACGAATTCATCCATCGCGCCGAGGAAATCCTCGGGCATCCGGTGGAAGTCATCTCGGGACGTGAAGAGGCTCGCCTGATCTACCTCGGCGTGTCACACACTCTGGCCGATACGCCCGGCAAACGCCTGGTGGCGGACATTGGCGGCGGTAGCACCGAGTTCATCATCGGCCAGCGTTTCGAACCGCTGCTGCGTGAAAGCCTGCAGATGGGGTGCGTGAGTTTCACCCAGCGTTATTTCAAGGATGGCAAGATCACCCCGGCGCGCTATGCCCAGGCCTACACCGCAGCGCGTCTGGAAATCATGAGCATCGAACACGCCTTGCACCGCCTGACCTGGGATGAAGCCATCGGCTCGTCCGGCACCATCCGTGCCATCGGTCTGGCCTTGAAAGCCGGTGGCCATGGCACCGGCGAGGTGAACGCCGAGGGCTTGGCGTGGCTCAAGCGCAAGTTGTTCAAGCTGGGGGATGCAGAGAAAATCGACTTCGACGGCATCAAGCCCGACCGCCGCGCGATTTTCCCTGCGGGCCTGGCCATTCTCGAAGCCATCTTCGACGCCCTCGAACTGCAACGCATGGACCATTGTGACGGCGCCCTGCGCGAAGGCGTGCTCTACGACCTGCTAGGCCGGCACCACCACGAAGACGTGCGCGAGCGCACCCTCAGCTCGCTGATGGAGCGTTATCACGTTGACCTGGAACAAGCCGCACGCGTGGAGCGCAAAGCCTTGCACGCGTTCGACCAGGTGGCCGAGGACTGGGACCTGGAAGATGGAGTCTGGCGTGAGCTATTGGGCTGGGCAGCCAAGGTGCACGAAGTGGGCCTGGACATCGCCCACTACCATTACCACAAGCACGGCGCCTACCTGATCGAACACTCGGACCTGGCCGGTTTCTCCCGGGAAGACCAACAGATGCTCGCGCTGCTGGTGCGCGGCCATCGCCGTAATATTCCCAAGGACAAGTTTGCCGAATTCGGTAAAGACGGCATCAAGCTGATCCGCCTGTGCGCGCTACTGCGCTTTGCGATCCTGTTCCACCACATCCGTGGCACCCAGGAAATGCCGCAGGTCAAACTGCATGCCGATGGCGACAGCCTGGAAGTGATGTTCCCCAAAGGCTGGCTGGATGAAAACCAGCTGACCCAGGCTGACTTCGCCCAGGAAGCGGAATGGCTGACGCGGGTGGGGTTCAGCCTGAACCTGCGCTAAAGCACACTGCAAAACAAATGTGGGAGGGGGGCAAGCACTCTCCCAGATGAGCCAGCGCCCCACCTCCCCCCTTGTCACTCACTTGCTCGTACATACCTGTCAAATATGACAGTTGTGTACGTTCGCCGTTAGGTCTTTACTCCTGCTTAAGCGCCATGCGTAACAGGCAGTAACGCGAAGGAAAAGCAGACCGCACCGCTCCAGGGAGGGGCTTAACATGAAATCGTCCGCTATCACTATTTTGGGATTTGGATTCTATGCTGCTGGATTGAGCGTTACTCATGCTGCTGCGTGGGTACCGTTTTCCGCGACCTTAGGGACGCAATGCGTACCAATCGACATCAATGACAGCGGCACCACTGTAGGCATGTGCCGACCGGCCAGTGATACCGCCAACAACATCCCATGGGTAGCCGACGGTGCCGCACACGGCGCCCAGACTGCACTGCCCCCTCTGGCGAGTGGGCAACCTTGCAACCTTCGGGCAATTTCCAACAACGGCAAAGTGATGGGTAATTGCGCGGACGCGAGCAACTCGCATTTCGGTTCGGTATGGGCTGCAACATCACCAGCGGCTACCCCCTTAAAACTGGATTCGCTACCTGCGCCGTTGATCCCCTTATTACGCCCCAAAGATGTCTCAACCAAAGCGGTTGCGATCAATGATCAGGGCGACGTGGCGGGTTCAAGTTTTGATGCCGATAACCAGGGAACTGCGGTGTTTTATGCGAACGGCAGCGGCACCCCGGAACGGGTGTCCGGCTGGGGGGACAATTGCGCCGTCGCAGATATCAACTTGCCCACCAGCGGCACCCCACAGATCGCTCTCAATTGTCCAAATAGCGCGGGCAACACCACCGCCCGAGTCGCAGAAAAAAGTGGGCTTTCGTACAGCATGACCAACCTGGCATTGCCCACAGGGGCCAGCTATTGCACAGTCAGCCGCGCGATTAACGCCTCAAAGTTCGTCGGAACATGTATTTATCCCAACTCGGCAGTGAATGTGAGAAAAAGCGCATTCTGGAGCGATAAAACGTCTACGCCGCTAGTGCTAACGCTTTCGTCAGACTCCAAAAACATGGCCATAAGGATCAATGAGTCTGGCCTGGTGCTGGTCTCCCAAGCCACCGCAGATGGGCTAAACCAGTTCATGACTTGGTTCCCTTCGCGTTTCCCCATCCCCGCCATTGCATTCATTACTTTACCTGTTGGTAGCAAACAGGCCGACGCGGGCATGATTGCCAATGGCAATGTTGTTGCACTGAATATCCTCAACGCAGGCCAGCACGAACAGGGTTGCACTTGGAAACAATCGGTGGGGACAGTGTGCTTGCCACCCATTGGCGGAGGCAAAATCAACACGGTTGTAGCCATTTCCAAAAACGGAACCTACATGGCAGGTACAGCCATGGATGCCACGCAAACCAATATCCCTGTCACTACGACGCTACCCTGAATTCAACCATGTCTGACAAGAAAACAAAGTCTTTGGAGTGCTTGCACTAAAAAGGAGTCGCAGTGATGAAATACGCAATGGTAATCAGCGGTTTTCTCTACATCTGGGTTGCTAGTCTGGCAGCTATGCCAGAACCAGCTCAGGCTGCGGGAATGCACAACGGAACATATTACCCAGGAGGCGAACTTTCCGAAAACCCAGGTTGGCGCTGGATAGAAACTTTATTCGAAGGGGAAGAAAAAGAACCAGACCCTGTGGATGCTACCTCTGTTAAAGAGGCCAATGCATCTACCCCCGATTGTGCTGACGGATACCGATGGGGGCGTGCACGACCTGACGATCCCATCACAAAAATTTATTGCTGAGGGATTAACCCAAGCGCCGCCGACGACAACTGCCCCAACTGCGGCGAATCAGTCGACACATTCAGTGGCTGATTCACCGCCCCCACATTTTCTAGACTCTATCGGGCTCTAGTTCACCGCAAGAATCGGGCTACCCAACTTCTCCAGCAACGTCGCCTGCGCGCTGCGCGGGTTCTGGTTGCCGGTCGGGGTGTTACGCACGTAGCGGCCATCCGACTGCAGGCTCCAGCTGTGGGTGTTGTCGGTCAGGTAGCTTTCCAGTTCCTTCTTGACCCGCATGATCAGCTTCTTGCCTTCCACCGGGAAGCAGGTCTCCACGCGCTTGTCGAGGTTGCGCTCCATCCAGTCGGCACTGGAGAGGAACATCTGCTCTTCGCCGCCGTTAAGGAAGTAGAACACACGGGTGTGCTCCAGGAAGCGGCCGATGATCGAGCGCACGTGGATGTTATGCGACACGCCCACAATGCCGGGGCGCAGGCAGCACATGCCACGCACCACCAGGTCGATGCGCACACCGGACTGGCTGGCCTTGTACAGCGCGCGGATGATCTTCGGATCGGTCAGCGAGTTGAACTTGGCGATGATATGCGCCGGTTTGCCGTCGAGGGCAAACTGGGTCTCGCGGGCAATCATGTCGAGCATGCCCTTCTTGAGCGTGAATGGCGCGTGCAGCAGTTTCTTCATGCGCAGGGTCTTGCCCATGCCGATCAACTGGCTGAACAACTTGCCGACGTCTTCGCACAGCGCGTCGTCGGACGTCAGCAAGCTGTAGTCGGTGTAGAGCTTGGCGTTGCCGGCGTGATAGTTGCCGGTACCCAAGTGGGCGTAGCGCACGATCTCACCGGCTTCACGGCGCAGGATCAGCATCATCTTGGCGTGGGTCTTGAAGCCGACCACGCCGTAGATCACCACCGCACCGGCCGCTTGCAGACGGCTGGCCAGTTGCAGGTTGGACTCTTCGTCGAAACGCGCACGCAGCTCGATCACCGCGGTGACTTCCTTGCCGTTACGCGCCGCATCTACCAGCGCATCGACGATTTCCGAGTTGGCACCGCTGCGGTACAGGGTCTGGCGCACGGCCAGGACATGCGGGTCCTTGGCGGCCTGGCGCAACAGGTCGACCACCGGGGTGAACGACTCGAAGGGGTGCAGCAGCAGGATGTCCTGCTTACTCACCACGCTGAAGATGTTCTCGCTGTTTTGCAAAAGTTTCGGGATCTGCGGGGTGAACGGCTTGTATTGCAGCTCCGGGTGGCTGTCCAAGCCGGTGATGCTGAACAGGCGCGTCAGGTTCACAGGGCCGTTGACCTGGTACAGCTCAGATTCGGCCAGGTTGAACTGCTTGAGCAGGTAGTCCGACAAATGTTTCGGGCAGGTGTCCGCCACTTCCAGGCGCACCGCGTCGCCGTAGCGCCGCGAGAACAGTTCGCCGCGCAGGGCACGGGCCAGGTCTTCGACGTCTTCGGAGTCCAGCGCCAGGTCGGCGTTACGGGTCAGGCGGAACTGGTAGCAGCCCTTGACCTTCATGCCCTGGAACAGGTCATCGGCGTGCGCGTGAATCATCGACGACAGGAATACATAGTTGTCGCCAGCGCCCCCTACCTCTTCCGGTACCTTGATGATCCGTGGCAACAGACGCGGCGCCGGGATGATCGCCAGGCCCGAATCGCGGCCGAAGGCATCGATACCTTCAAGCTCAACGATGAAGTTGAGGCTCTTGTTCACCAGCAAGGGGAACGGGTGCGTCGGGTCGAGGCCGATAGGCGTGATGATCGGCGAAATTTCGTCCCGGAAGTAACGGCGCACCCAGGTCTTGATCTTGGCGGTCCAGTGACGGCGACGAATGAAGCGCACCTGGTGCTTTTCCAGCTCCGGCAGCAGGATGTCGTTGAGGATCGCGTACTGGCGGTCCACATGGCCGTGCACCAGCTCACTGATGCGCGCCAGGGCCTGGTGCGGTTGCAAGCCGTCGGCACCGGCTTGTTCACGGGCGAAGGTGATCTGCTTCTTGAGGCCGGCAACACGGATCTCGAAGAACTCGTCCAGGTTGCTGGAGAAAATCAGCAGGAATTTCAGCCGTTCCAGCAAGGGGTAGGACTCATCCAGCGCCTGCTCGAGCACGCGGATGTTGAATTGCAGTTGTGACAACTCGCGGTGGATGTACAGGCTGCTGTCATCCAGGTTGGTGACCACGGCCACTGGCGCCGGCGCAGGTGCTTCGGCCACCACCGCAGGCGATGCGGGCTCCAGCTCCGGCGGGGTCTGGGCGACTTGTTCAACCACCGGGTGAGCGTCTTTTACTGCAACTTCTGAGAGTCCTTCGGTATTCATCGAGTGTTCCTGTGAGGGCTATTGTTGCTCTCTAAGCAATTGGGCGGCGCGGGCGGCGAAGTAGGTCAGAATGCCATCAGCGCCGGCACGTTTAAAGGCAGTCAGGGATTCGAGGATCACCCCTTCACTCAACCAACCATTCTGGATTGCCGCCATGTGCATGGCGTATTCACCGCTGACCTGATAGACAAAGGTCGGCACTTTGAATTCCTCTTTGACCCGGTAAAGAATGTCCAGGTAGGGCATCCCCGGCTTGACCATCACCATATCGGCGCCTTCGGCCAGGTCGGCGGCCACTTCGTGCAGGGCTTCCTGGCTGTTGGCCGGGTCCATCTGATACGAGGCCTTGTTGGCCTTGCCCAGGTTCAGCGCCGAGCCTACCGCATCGCGGAATGGGCCGTAGTAGACGCTGGCGTATTTGGCCGAGTAGGCCATGATCCGCACATTGACGTGACCGGCCAGCTCAAGGGCTTCGCGAATCGCCTGGATGCGTCCGTCCATCATGTCCGACGGTGCAACCACCTGGGCGCCCGCAGCCGCGTGGGACAACGCCTGCTTGACCAGTGCATCGACGGTGATGTCGTTCTGAACATAACCGTCTTCGTCAAGAATGCCATCCTGGCCATGGGTGGTAAAAGGGTCCAAGGCCACGTCGGTGATCACGCCCAGCTCCGGGAAACGCTCGCGCAGGGCACGAGTGGCACGCTGGGCAATCCCCTGGGGGTTCCAGGCTTCGGCGGCGTCCAGGGTCTTGAGTTCGGCCGGGGTCACCGGGAACAGTGCCAGCGCGGGGATGCCCAATTCGACCCACTTCGCCGCCTCTTCAAGCAACAGGTCAATGGTCAGACGCTCCACACCCGGCATCGACGCCACCGCTTCCCGGCGATTTTCACCGTCGAGCACGAACACCGGCAAGATCAGATCATTCGTGGTCAGTACATTTTCACGTACCAGGCGACGAGAAAAATCATCACGACGATTGCGACGCAGACGGGTGGCAGGGAACAGGCGATTGGCAGGGGTAAAGCTCACGACAGACTCCTGAGCCCGTGTTTACGGGCGAGCGTTGCAGTTATAAGCGGCCATTATGACGAATGAATGACAGTTGTGCTTATCGACGCGACCTGTAGTCCCATTCGTCATTTGCGTAGGAATTGTTCACTTCGTGACACATCTCGATACTTTCATGAATCTTCGTGAAGGCGTAGGCTGCGCGTTCATTTCGCCAGCACCCTAGACCATGCTTCAACAATTTCTGCATGACTTCGGCTACTTTGCCCTCTTTCTCGGCACGTTCTTCGAAGGCGAGACCATCCTTGTACTCGCAGGCTTCCTGGCGTTCCGTGGCTACATGGATATCAACCTGGTGGTGGTCGTTGCCTTTTTTGGCAGCTACGCCGGCGACCAGCTCTGGTACTACATGGGGCGCAAACACGGCCGCAAGTTGCTGGCGCGCAAGCCGCGCTGGCAATTGATGGGCGACAAGGCGCTGGAACATATCCGCAAGCATCCGGATATCTGGGTATTGAGTTTCCGCTTCGTCTACGGCTTGCGCACGGTGATGCCCGTAGCGATTGGCCTGTCCGGCTACCCACCGTTGCGCTACCTGGTCCTCAACGGTATTGGCGCGGCGATCTGGGCCGCGGCACTGGGGGCGGCGGCCTATCACTTCGGCGCGGTACTGGAAGGGATGCTCGGCAGCGTCAAGAAATACGAGTTGTGGGTATTGGGCGCCTTGCTGGTGCTGGGCTTTGGCCTGTGGCTGCGCCGTCGCTTCAAGAATGCCCGCATCGCCCGCCAAGCCTGTGCCGAGGCCAAGGCTCGGCTGGCTAACGAGCCAGCCCCGGTCGAAACGCCTAAGACGCCAACCGAGTAAGCCGGCTTCTGCAACAGTAAAGGCCGATGATGCTGAGCAGGCTGTAGCTCGCCAGGGCCAGCCAGCCCAGGTTGCTGGCGGGCCACAACCCCGCCAGCGGCGCCAGCCATACCAAGGGAACATTCAGCGCCAGGCGTGCCAGCTCGGCCTTCAGTGCCCATGGGCGATTCTCCAGCGCCACCCCCAGGGTAAACAGTCCCAGCGCCATCACGCCCCAACCGAGGGCCAGCGTCGACGTGGGCAACCCCTCACCGAAATTCATCAGATAGCTGCCAAACCCCACATAAGCCGCAAACTGCAAGGCGATGTAGACCTGTTGGCGCACGTCCAGCGGCACCTCGAATTTGCGGAACTGGCTCAGGTCCGGCTTGGTCATCGGGTACTTGGCTTTGACGTCCGCCGGCCGCCAACCGGTGCGCATGAACCAGATGCGCAGCTTGTCCCACCAACGCTCAGTACGCCGGGCGTCGCTCCAGAGCTGCGCATAAAACTGCAGGTTGGCCCACAGCGGGTTCCAACTGGCCAGGGGTGTGGTCACGCCGAAAATCACCGGCTCGTTATCGTCTTCCTCCTGGAAGGTGCCGAACAGCCGGTCCCAAATAATGAACCCCCCGCCGTAGTTGCGATCCATGTAGAGAGCGTTCTGTGCATGGTGGGCCCGATGATTGGACGGTGTGACGAAAAACCACTCGATCCAGCCGAGCTTGGGGACGTGGCGTGTATGAACCCAGAATTGATACAGCAGGTTGAGCGACGCCACGCTGATAAACACCACCAGTGGTACGCCGGCCACCGCCAGCGGCAGGTAGAAAATCCAACTCAACAGGAAGCCAGTGCTGGTCTGGCGCAAGGCGGTGCTGAGGTTGTAGTCCTCGCTCTGGTGATGCACCGAATGCGCGGCCCACAGGATGTTGCGCTCATGGCCCATGCGGTGCAGCCAGTAATAGCAGAAGTCATAGAACACAAAGGCAAACACCCAGGTCCAGGCACTCTGGGCCGGCAACTCGAACAGGGCCAGGTGCTTGAGGGCGAACGCGTAGGTCAGCAGGCCCACGCCCTTGGTGAGCAAGCCGGTGGTGGTGGACAGCACACCGGTGCTGAGGCTGTTGATGGCATCCGCCACTCGGTAGTTGCGCGCGCCGCGCCAACGGTCGGCCAGCAACTCCACCACAATCAGGGCGATAAAAAACGGTACTGCGTAAGGCACAAAGTCCATGGGCTAGTCCGGTCTATTTTTGTTACATCAAGATTAGGTGCAGCGACGTGAGATCCCATTGGCAACAGGTTACAAATTAGTAGACATTTAACGCCATGAATCAGGAGAAATGCCCATGAGCAAAAAGATTGCAGTGATCCTTTCCGGCTGTGGCGTGTACGACGGCGCAGAGATCCATGAAAGCGTAATCACCCTGCTGCGCCTGGACCAGCGCGGCGCTCAAGTGGAATGCTTTGCACCCGACGTTGCGCAGTTGCATGTGATCAACCACCTCACGGGCGAAGAAATGCCCGAGTCGCGCAATGTGCTGGTCGAATCCGCGCGCATCGCCCGCGGCGCCGTGAAGGATATTGGCGAAGCCAACGTCGCAGACTTTGACGCGCTGATCGTGCCGGGCGGTTTTGGCGCAGCCAAGAACCTGTCGAACTTTGCCGTGAAAGGCGCAGGCTGCAGCATCAACCCGCAGGTGCTGGCGCTGGCTGAAGCCTTTGCCGAAGCGGGCAAGCCGGTGGGGTTGATCTGCATTTCGCCGGCCCTGGCCGCCAAAATCTACGGCCCTGGCGTGACCTGCACCATCGGCAACGATGCCGACACCGCCGCAGCCCTGGACAAGATGGGCGCTACCCACGTCGAATGCACGGTAGAGGACATCGTCGAGGACCAGGCGCGCAAGCTGGTGAGTACGCCGGCCTACATGCTGGGCAAGAACATCAGCGAGGTGGCGTCAGGCATCAACAAGCTGGTGGATCGGGTATTGGAATTGACCCACGAGAACGACTGACGGAAATGCGCCTGTGGCGAGGGAGCTTGCTCCCGCTGGGTGGCGAAGCCGCCCCGTCTAAGCTGACGCGGTGATTCAGATAAAACACTGACGACGGCTTTAGGGCTGCTACGCAGCCCAGCGGGAGCAAGCTCCCTCGCCACAGGTCAGGCTGGCTTCATCAAGCGGGTAAGGATTCGGTCCAGCGCATTGGCAAACGCCTGCTTGTCCTTTTCGCCGTGGGGCGGTGGGCCGCCGCCCATCTGGCCTTGCTCGCGCAGGTCGGTAAACAGGTTACGCACCGCCAACCGCTCGCTCATGTTCGCCGGGCTGAATTCCTTGCCACGCGGGTCAAGGGCCGTCACGCCCTTCTTCACCAGTCGGTCGGCCAAGGGCACGTCGCTGCAAATCACCAGTTCGCCGGGCACGGCGTGCTCCACCAGGTAATCATCAGCGGCATCCGGCCCGCTGGGCACCACGATCAACTTCACACAGGCAAAGCTGGGTTTGATCTGGCTTTGCCCTGCCACCAGCACCACCTCAAACTGGCGCTTGAGGGCGAACTTCACCACTTGGTCCTTGGCCGCCCGAGGGCAGGCGTCGGCGTCGATCCACACGCGCATGCTACGCCGCCACCCGGCGCTTTTCGGTCAGGCGGCTACGGCCATACAACAGCACAATCGCCAGGATCGCCACGGCCTGTGCCCCCAACGAGTACGCATCGGCGTGGATGCCCAGCCAGTCGAAGTCAAAGAACGCCACCGGCCGCGTGCCGAAGATGCCTGCTTCCTGCAAGGCTTTCACACCGTGCCCGGCGAACACCACCGACAGCGCACACAGCAACGCGGCGTTGATGCCGAAGAACAGCGCCAGGGGCAACTTCGCCGAACCGCGCAGGATCACCCAGGCCAGGCCCACCAGCAGCACCAGCGCGGTGGCACCACCGGCCAGCACCGCGTTGTGCCCGGCAGGGCCGGCCTGCAGCCACAGGGTTTCGTAGAACAGGATCACTTCAAACAGTTCGCGATACACCGAGAAGAACGCCAGCACGGCAAAACCGAAACGCCCACCGCCGCCCACCAGGCTGCTCTTGATGTAGTCCTGCCAGGCCGCCGCGTGACGCCGGTCGTGCATCCACACGCCGAGCCACAGCACCATCACACTGGCGAACAGCGCCGTGCAGCCTTCGAGCAATTCGCGCTGGGCACCGCTGACATCAATGACATAGGCCGCCAGGGCCCACGTAGCCAAGCCCGCCAACAGCGCCAGGCCCCAGCCGACGTTGACGCTGCGCACCGCCGATTGCTGGCCGGTGTTACGCAGGAAGGCGAGGATCGCTGCCAGCACCAGAATCGCTTCCAGGCCTTCACGCAGCAGGATCAGCAGGCCAGAGATATAGCTCAACGACCAGCTCAGGCCATCGCCGCCCAGCAAGCCAGCTGACTCAGTGAGTTTGCCTTTGGCCGCGTCCAAACGTTGCTGCACCTGCTCGATAGGCAAGCCGTCCTGCAACGATTGCCGATAGGCCATCAGGGCTTTCTCGGTGTCTTTGCGCACATTGGCATCGACGTTATCCAGGGAGCTTTCCACCAGCTCGAAGCCTTCCAGGTAGGCAGCGACAGACAGATCGTAAGCCTGCTCGTGGTCGCCGTTGCGGAAGGCCGCGAGGCTCTTGTCCAGGGTGGCGGCGGTGTAGTCGAGCAACTGCGCGGGGCCACGCTGAACCTGCGGCGGCTGGGCACGTTGGGCGCGGAATGTCGCCGCTGCGCCAGGGCCGTCAGCGGCGAGCACTTCATTGGGGGTCTGGCGGGCCAGGTCGGCGAGGTTAAACGTCTGCTCGCCTTTGGCGGCGGCCGGGTCGGCCGTGAAACCGGCGATATAGGTTGCCAGGTCCCAGCGCTGGCGGTCGTCCAGTTGGTCAGCGAACGACGGCATGTCGGTGCCTTCGACGCCCAGGCCGAGGGTGTTATAGATCGCGTAGAGGCTCAGGCGATCCAGGCGCGTGGCATCACGCAGGTTAGCGGGTGGCGGGGTCATGCCCATGCCTGCGGGGCCATCGCCGGCACCTGCTGTACCGTGGCACACCGAACAATGCTGGGCGTAGAGCGGCGCGCCGCGCGTCGGGTCCGGCGTGATGGCCGGGGCCTGGCTGACTTCATACGCCACGGCCAGCTTGGCACCCAATTGACGGGCCTGGCGGGCAACGCTCGCACCGTCCTGGTGGGCAGTGACCGCGGCCAGCAGTTCATCAACACCCTTTATCAGCTCGGCGCGCTCGGGCTTGACTGGCAAATCAGCCACCAGCCCCTGCAACACCCCGAGAAATTCCACTTGTTCACGGTATTCCGAGTCATCCCCCCCCTTGCCCGCCTCCACCGTCGGTGGGTAGTCGGCACCAATGTAGTCGAGCAGGTGCAGGGCTTGTGGTGCGCCCTCGGCGGTCGCGGCCGACAGATTGAAGCTGCACGACAGCAACGCCGGCAACAGCAGCCAGGCGAAAAAGCGGAAAGGGGCGGGCATGAATGAATCTCAAGTGGAAATACGAAGTAACACTATTGTTGAGCTTTAATGGATTCGACTCAAGATGTTATTTCATATCCATAAAACCAATGTGGGAGCGGGCTTGCTCGCGAAGGCGGTGGTTCAGTCACTATCTTCTTTGACTGATACACCGCTTTCGCGAGCAAGCCCGCTCCTACATTTTTGAGCCAGTCGCTTGGTCAGGCCGTGGCGCGATGCAGGCTCGCGAGGAAACCGGCAGCGCCGACAAACAAGCCAGCAAAGGTGCGGTTTACGCGTTTCTGTTGTTTGGGCGTACGCAACAGGCGCAAGACTTTCGACGCCAACCCTGTGTAGCCCGCCATCACGATCATATCGACACTGATCATAGTCGCACCGAGGATCAGGTACTGGACCAACAACGGCGCCTGCGGGTTCACGAACTGCGGCAGCACCGCCAGCATGAATACCAGCGCCTTGGGGTTGCTTGCGTTGACCAGAAAGCCGCGGAACATCATCGCCATCGGTTTGCCGATCGGGCGCACGGCGGCGTCATCGGTCATGTCCATGGGCAGGGCACGCCATTGTTTGATGGCCAGATACACGAGGTAGGCCACGCCAAACCATTTGATCGCATAGAACGCAGTAGACGAGGCCGCCAGAATGGCACCCAAACCACCGGCGACCACGGCAATCTGCATCGCCAGGCCCAGTTGCAGGCCGATGGCGTTCCAGTAGCCACGCACAAAACCGTATTGCAGGCCGCTGGACATCGAGGCGATGGCCCCGGCGCCAGGGGAAAGGGAGATGATCCAACTGGCCAGGAAAAAGGCCAGCCATGTATCGAGAGCCATTGCACACCTCGTAAGGGAGTTAGCGGTTGTGCCTTAAGCTAACTCTACCGACCAAAGCATGGCTATAGATTTCTGTAGGAGCGAGCTTGCTCGCGAAAAACGTCAACGATAACGCGGTCAAACTGGATAAACGCGGCGCTCTCAAGTTCTTCGCGAGCAAGCTCGCTCCTACAGGATGTTGGTACCGGGCCCGGGCCAACGGCGTACGGAGCGCTGGAAGAACATACTGTTAGGCACCTGCACCATCGCACTGCTGGTGCCGGCTTCTTCCACTTCGATCAAGGTGGTGTAAAGCAGGTTGATCGCCACGACCCGGCCCTTCACGCCAGGTTTATCGACGGTGTCCACCAACTCAACAATATCCCCAAGGCGAAACGGCCCGACGGTAAAGATCAGGATCGCGCACAGCAGGTTGGACAGCACCGACCACATGGCAAAGAACGCCACAGCCGCCACCGCGACAAAGCCCGACAGGGCCGTCCACAGCACCGTGGCAGACACACCCAGGCGACCCAGCACGAAGATCAGCGCACTGCCCATGATCAGCCAGCGCAAGCCGCCACGCAGAGGCATCAGCAATTGCGGCGGGAACGGGTAGCGCTCACCCAGGCGTGTCAGGCCTTTGGCGACAAAGCGCTGGGCCAGATAGCCAGCCAGCAGGATCAGCAGGATTTGCACGCCAATCCAGATGGGCTCGATCCATTGCACCGGGACTGGCAATTGCAACGCTTCCATCAGGACAGCGCCTCCAGCTCCGCTTGCAGGGTTTCGAGCAATTCGAGGGCCTCCATCCAGGTTTCCTCCAATTGCCCCTCGCGCACCTTGAGCTTGGCCTGTTCGGCCAGCAGGTCACGCAGCTCATCCTTGCGCGCCGCTTCGTACACGGCGCTGTCGCCCAGGCTGGCTTCGATCTTGGCCAGGCGCTCATGCACCTTGCCCAGTTCGGCTTCCAGCTTGTCGGCTTCACGCTTGTGCGGCGCCAACTGCTGGCGCAGCGCGGCGGCGGCCTGGCGCTGGGCTTTCTTGTCGGTCTTGTCCGGGTTGACCGGCGTGTTGCTGGCCGGCGCGTTGCGCAGGCGGTATTCCGTCAGCCAGCGCGCGTAGTCGTCCAGGTCGCCGTCGAACTCTTCGACCTTGCCGTCGGCCACCAGCAGGAAGTTGTCGGTGGTGCTCTTGAGCAGGTGACGGTCGTGAGACACCACCAATACCGCACCGCTGAACTCCTGCAGGGCCATGGTCAGCGCCAGGCGCATTTCCAAGTCCAGGTGGTTGGTCGGTTCGTCGAGCAGCAACAGGTTGGGGCGATCCCACGCGATCAGGGCCAGAGCCAGTCGGGCTTTTTCGCCACCGGAGAAGTTCAGCACGGGTTCGTCGATACGCGCACCACGGAAGTCGAAACCGCCAAGGAAGTCGCGCAGCGTCTGCTCGCGCTCGGTCGGCGCCAGGCGTTGCAGGTGCAACAGCGGGCTGGCCTTGGCGTCCAGCGAGTCCAGTTGGTGCTGGGCGAAGTAACCCACCACCGTGTTCTCGCCACGGGTCAGACGGCCGGCCAGCGGCTCAAGCTCACCCGAAAGGTTCTTGATCAGTGTGGACTTGCCTGCGCCGTTCGGGCCGAGCAAACCGATGCGTGCGCCCGGCGTGAGCTGCAGCTTGACCTTCTCCAGGATGGTTTTGTCGCCATAGCCAAGGCGAGCGTCCGAGAGGTCCAACAGCGGGCTGGAGATCTTCACCGACTCACGGAAGACAAAGTCGAACGGCGAATCGACATGGGCCGCCGACAATTCCTCCATGCGTTCCAGGGCCTTGATCCGGCTCTGGGCCTGGCGGGCCTTGGTGGCCTGGGCCTTGAACCTTGCGATGTAGCTTTCCATGTGCGCACGTTGCGCCTGTTGCTTTTCAAAGGCCTGTTGCTGCTGGGCCAGGCGTTCGGCGCGCGCGCGTTCGAACGCGGTATAGCCGCCACGGTAAAGGGTTATTTTCTTCTGTTCGACATGGGCGATGTTATCGACCACGGCGTCAAGGAAATCCCGGTCGTGGGAAATCAGCAGCAAAGTGCCTTGGTAGCTCTTGAGGAAGTCTTCCAGCCACAGGATCGCATCGAGGTCCAAGTGGTTGGTCGGCTCGTCGAGCAGTAGCAGGTCCGAGGGGCACATCAGCGCTTGGGCCAGGTTCAGGCGCATGCGCCAGCCACCGGAGAAATCGGCGACCGGACGGTCCATCTGTTCGTTGGTAAAACCAAGGCCGGCAAGCATCTTGCGAGCACGGGCGTCGGCGGTATAGCCGTCGGCGCTGTCCAGCTCCGAATGCAGGCGCGCCTGGGCGGCACCGTCCTGGGCTTTTTCGGCCTCAGCCAGGTCGTGTTGCACCTGGCGCAGGCGCAGGTCGCCATCGAGCACGTAGTCGATGGCGATACGGTCCAGGGTGTCGATCTCCTGACGCATATGGGCAATGCGCCAGTCGGCCGGCAGCAGGCAGTCCCCGGAATCCGGGGTCAGCTCCCCCAGCAACAGGGCGAACAACGTGGATTTGCCGGCGCCGTTGGCACCGATCAGGCCGGCTTTGTGACCGGCGTGCAGGGTCAGCTCGGCGTCTTCAAGAAGACGTTGCGGGCCACGCTGTAATGTTAGGCTTTGAAGTCGGATCATAATGGCGGCGGAGTCTACCAGCTTCGTTGGCCGCTGGCTTGGGTGTGAATATGTGCGCTGACCTGTGGAGCTTTGCCCTTTCGACCTATGCCCGCCCGGGCGTGGAGGCCGCCTGCCTGCGCTTGCAGGAGCAAGGGGCAGACGTGTGCCTGTTGTTGTGTGGTGCGTGGCTGGAAAAACGAGGTGTGGCGTACAAGCCCGAACGCGCTCAGGCATTGCAACAGATCGCTCATCCGTGGCAGGTGCAGGTTGTCGAACCGCTACGCCAAATGCGCGTGCAATGGCGCGCCTTGGTCCAGCAGGATGCGCAGTTGGCATCACTACGAGAGCAGGTCAAGACACTGGAGCTGGAGGCCGAAAGAACGCTGCTGGCGCGCTTGGAAGCGCTGGCGCAGGCATGGCCGATCAATGAGGTGGTGGGTCAGCAAGACTGGCTTGAAGGCCTGGCGACCGAAGCCGCCAACCTTGACCACGACGCGCTGCTGCAATTGCGCGTCATGGCCACCAACACTTAGGAAGCGCTGGTTGGGGTGGTGCTTGGCGCTACCGGGGCAGGGGTGCTGCTGGCCGATGCAGTTGGAGCGGTGGCTGCTGCCGGAGTGGCAGCGGGTGCTGCTGGAGTAGCTGGCTTTGCGGGCGCTGGCTTTGCGGCTGGTTTGGCAGCAGCAGGTTTAGCGGCTGGCTTAGCGGCTGGTTTGGCAGCAGCAGTTTTAACGGCTGGCTTTGCGGCCGGTTTGGCAGCTGCGGTTTTAGCGACTGGCTTGGCAGCTGGTTTGGCGGCAGCAGTTTTAACAACTGGCTTGGCAGCTGGTTTGGCAGCAGCAGTTTTAGCAGCTGGCTTAGCGGCTGGTTTGGCAGCTGCGGTTTTAGCAGCTGGCTTCGCTGCCGGCTTGGCAGCAGCAGTTTTAGCAGTTGGCTTCGCGGCTGGTTTGGCAGCAGCAGTTTTAGCAGTTGGCTTAGCGGCTGGTTTGGCAGCAGCAGTTTTAGCAACTGGCTTCGCGGCTGGTTTGGCAGCAGCAGTTTTAGCAACTGGCTTCGCGGCTGGTTTGGCAGCAGCAGTTTTAGCAGTTGGCTTAGCGGCTGGTTTGGCAGCAGCAGTTTTAGCAACTGGCTTCGCGGCTGGTTTGGCAGCTGCGGTTTTAGCAACCGGCTTGGCAGCTGGTTTGGCAGCAGCGGTTTTAGCAACTGGTTTGGCAGCAGCGGTTTTAGCAGCTGGCTTGGCAGCAGCAGTTTTAGCAGTTGGCTTAGCGGCTGGCTTGGCGGCTGGTTTGGAAGCAGCGGTTTTAGCGACTGGCTTAGCGGCAACTTTTGCAGGCGTACGAGCACCCAGTGCTTTAGCTACGGCTTCCTTCACACGGCCAACGCCTTGGGCCAGTTTCAGGCTTTCTTGAGCGTCTTTTTTGAGTTGGGAAATGTAGCTGCGGGTTTCGGCTTGGCGATCCTTGAGAGCATCCAGCAGCTCTTCAAGTTCTTTGACCGCGCCTTTGGCTTTGGCTTGCGCCTTGGACTTGCCGGCAGTGGCGGCATCTTGCAGTTTGGTGCGGGACTTGTGCAGCTTTTCTTGCGCTTTACCGCGTTGCTTTTCCAGTTTGGCGAGCAGTTTTTCTGCATCAGCCAAGGCTTGGGAGCACGCGCTTTCCAGATGTTCGAGCAGGCTGCCCGAAAGTTGTTGGAGCAAGTGCAACGGGGTATTTACAGGCTTCTGTTTGGCCGACATGGTTTACCTCCTGGCTGACGTGGGTGCGGCTCATACTAGCCCTCTGCTCTTACCGCCGCTAGGGCATGTTGACAGTATCCTTTGCCTTGCGTTGCACCGTGCGAAAATTCTTATCGATATAACGGAAAACCACGCCACTTTTTACGCACTCGCACTGGCATAATCCGTCGCACTTTCGCCGGGAGCATGCCCATGTCGCGTTACCTTTTTCTAGTGTTCGGCTTGGCGATTTGCGTGGCCGATGCAAGCGAGCAACCCTCGTCAAACACCACCGCCGTAGCCCCGCACGATCTTGCCTATAGCCTGGGCGCAAGCCTTGGCGAACGGTTGCGCCAGGAAGTCCCCGACCTGCAGATACAGGCCCTGCTCGACGGACTCAAGCAAGCCTACCAAGGCAAGCCACTGGCGCTGGATAACGCGCGCATCGAACAGATCCTCGCGCAGCACGAAGCGCAGAGCGCCGCCGACGCCCAACGACCTCAAAGCGAAAAGGCACTCGCTGCCGAGCAGCAATTTCTCTCAAGGGAAAAAGCCGCCGCTGGCGTTCGTCAGTTGGCCGATGGGATCCTGCTCACCGAGCTGGCACCGGGCACTGGCAACAAGCCGTTGGCCAGCGATGAAGTGCAGGTGAAATACGTAGGCCGACTGCCTGACGGAACTGTCTTCGACAAAAGTACGCAACCGCAATGGTTTCGCCTGAACAGCGTGATCAGCGGTTGGAGCAGTGCATTGCAACAGATGCCGGTGGGTGCGAAATGGCGCCTGGTGATTCCTTCAGCCCAGGCCTATGGCGCAGACGGCGCAGGTGAGTTGATCCCACCCTATACGCCGCTGGTGTTCGAAATTGAACTGCTCGGCACTCGCCACTGACCCATAAAAAACGGTGCGACATGCGCACCGTTTTTTATCTCGCCGCCAAGGATCAGGCCTGGACAGCAGCCTTTTGTTTGTGGGCCGTGTGCAACACTTCGATCAGGCAATCTTCCAATTCGAAACGCTCATGGAGCAGACCGCCGAGTTCCTTGAATTTTTCAGCAACACACTTGCCTTCATCACACAGATCATTAAAGGCCAGTAGCTTCTCGGTGATCACATCAATGCGCGGGTAAAGGGTTTCGGCCAATTCCAATCCGCGTTTGTCATTGAAGGCTTTCGCTTCGCCGGTCAGCTGCTCATAAACCTCAAAATGACCCGCAGACACGTAATCCACCAAAGACCCGCAGAATTCTTGCAGAGGCTTTTGCTTCTCAGCCAATGCATCGGGATGGGCACCAAGAGTGTCATAGGCCTGAATCAGTTCGTGGCGCTCCAGCAGCCATCTATCGATCAGCTTGTGCACACCACCCCAGCGTTCCTGAGCATTCTGACAACTTTCCAACATGATGATCTCTCTTCCCTATTGGGGCGCCGCAGCTCTGTACCTGCGCGACACTTCAAGGATGAAGCGGCAGACGGACAAGGCCGCGTCTGACAAGCGGTTTGGATAACGCGTGCGGGCCAGATTATGCCCGCATGACTATGGCTTCAAGGTACGCAGGAGAGAATGTTCATACAAGTGTTTAATCCGCGCCTACAACCTGAGTCTCGTTTTCAAGGCGTTGCGAGGCGCAAATGCCTGCCGAACAACAACCGTGATACCTGCATGAACCCCAGGATCAGCATCGCCACAAAAAACAGCAGGCTCCACTCAGGCAGGCTCAAGTCAAACAGCGTCCAGTTGATTTCAACGCAATCGACCGTACCATTGAACACCGAGCGCATTGCCTGCCAGACAGACAGGTTTTCAAGCATGTGCTGCAGACTGGGCCAGCAATCCCCCACCTGGCTTGCCGGCCTGTTCTGCAACAGGACTTGCCGGCCTGCGGTGATGGCACCCAGCAACGCACAGCCCATGCTCGCCAACCCATAAAGGCAAAGGCCGGAACGCCCAGGTTTGTGAAGCGCGGCAATCAGGTTGATCAATGCAAAAGAGGCGAGGAACAGGCGTTGTACCTGGCATAGAAAACAAGGTCGTAGCAGCGCACCGTATTGAAGGTAGTAAGACGCGCCCAACGTCAGCGCACCCGCCATGAACGCCAGGAAAAACAAAGAGCGTAAAGGGGCCAGAGACATTGTTTATCCGCACTGCAAGAGATAGGTCGCTACGGTAGAGGAAAGGCCCGACCCCTTTCAATACGCCCTAGAGAGGACATTTCCTCGAAAACATAAGGACATCCCGCCACGGGCCCGAGGAAAATCAGCCACAACAAGTAGGAATTAGTAACAAAGCCAGTTAAGCCGAGGGGTTGCAGGGTTTGAAGGATTGGGTGTCAGATCGGTCCTAGCCAACCCATCCACCCTTTCCTACTTCAAACTCGCGCAGGCACTGGCAGCGGCGAGGACAGCAGACGATTGTCGAGCAACCCCAAGCCTTCCTGAAACAGCTGGTTGCTGCGCTCGGTATCGCCCAATTGGGCCAGCAGGCGAGCCAATTCGGCGCAGGCTTCGGGATTGCGCTGTACTTGCAGGCTGCTTTCCAGATAATCCCGCGCCTTGCCCCACAGACTGTTTTGCAGGCACAGACGACCCAGCGTCAGCAGCAGGCTGGCATCGCCTGGATGGTCCTTGAGCCAGCCTTCGGCAAACTTCAGTTGCCGCGCAGGATCACTGCCGCGCAGCAGGCCATACAACCGGATCAGGTGACTGTCATAACCGCGTTTAAGGGCACCACGCAGCACTTCTTCGGCCTTGGCATCCGCGCCCAATCGACGCAGTTGGTCGGCATACGCCAATACCAGTTGTGGCTGTTGGCGCTGGGCTGCGGTCAGTTGCTCCCACGCGCGCTCCAGAGACTGCAACCCTGCTTCGCCTTGCTCTTCACGCTGGGCCGCCAGGCTCAGGTTCTCGCCCCAGGCGCGACGTTCCAGCTCGGCCAGCTCGCTGGCGGGCAAGACTTTGTCCTTGCGCAACTCGGGCAGCAGGCGAATCACTGACGACCAATCGCCACGCTGCTGATGCAGACGTTGTAACTGTCGCAGCACTTGCGCGTTATGCGGGTGACGCTCATGCATCGCCTGAAGAGTGACCAGTGCACCTTCCGTATCGCCACGGTCCATCTGCAACTGCGCATGGCTCAGTGCAATGGCCAGTTCTGCCTGGGGCTGGCGCTCCAGGGCGCGCTCCAGCAAACCGTCGGATTCCTCATAACGGCCCTGTTCATTGGCCGCACGGGCGGCACCGATGTAATACAGCAGGGGTTGGCGCTCTGCTTCGGCGGCGCGGTGCAGGTGGCGCTCGGCGCTGGCCCAGCGGCCCTCGGCGAGGTCCATCTGGCCTTGCTCGATAGCGATCTGCACACGACGGCTGCGGTTGCGTCGTGACCAAGGGTTGACCACGCCACCGGATGTGGTGACCAGGCTCCACAACACGCGGATCAGGTAAATCGCCAAGCCAATGGCGACCACCGCCACTAATGTCGCCCACAGGCTTGATTCGTAATGCAGCAGGTGAGGATAGGTAATCAACACGTAGCCGGTGTGCTTCGAAATGCCCACACCCAGCGCCAGGGCGACCGCAATTGCGAGCACCAGGATCACATAGAAACGCTTCATCAGCTCTACTCCTGGGTCGCCGGCTTGCCAGCCGAGGCCTTGGCTTCGTCGGCAGACTGATGACGACGTTCAAGGTACGCCTGCACAGCGGCCAGGCTCGCAGCCAGGTCAGGCGTGACCACCGACACCGCCTTGGGCTCAAGCTCGGCAATACGCGCCAGCATCGCCTTGCTCTGCGGGTTGTCCTGGTTGAAGTTGTCCTGCAATACGCTGCGCGCTTCTCCCAACGAGCGGCTGTACACCGCCGCCTCGCCGTTAAGCGCAGCCCATTGGGCTTGCTCCAGCGCCAGGCTCAAGGCCAGCCGCACTTGGTTCAGGCCTTGGCCTGCCAACAATGGGCGGATGTTGTCGTCTGGGTTGAAGTCGATGCGGAAGTAACGGGAAATCTGCTCCCACCACTGGCTCAACTGGTTCTGCGTATCGCTGGTGGGACGCCCCTGGGAAGCAGGCTCCGTGAGCTGATACTCCGGGGCAATCGCCGCCAGTTGCACCACCTGGTCACGCAAGGCAGCCAATTGCAGGTACAGGCCGGTACGGTCCGGTTGTTCGGTGCTGCGTAGCGCGGCCAGGCTCTTGGCCAGTTGCTCGCGTGCGGCGAAAGACCCTGGGTCGCTCTGTTCGCGAAGAATCTCGTCGGCACCCTGGACCAGCGACTGGGCGCTGTTGATGTCTTGCAAGGCGGACAAACGCAAGCTGGCCAGACGGATCAGATGCTCGGCCTCGGCCAGGCGCCAGTCCTTGCGGCTGGCACCCAACACGGTTTCCAGACGCTGGTTGAGGCGCTGCTGATCACCCTGCAACTGAGTGACCAGACGGCGACGCTCTTCCAGCTCATCCGCACCCGGCAACTGCGCCAGGCGGGCGGCCAGCTGTTGCTGGCCTTGCTTGAGGCTCTGGGACTGGTCATCCAGGGTCTGCACCTGGCCCAGTTGGTGCTGGCTGCTGGCTTGCAGGGCACGGACCTGCCAGATCCCCCAGCCGCCGGCGGCTACGCCCGCAGCGCCCAGCAGCAAGGCGACAATGGCCAGGCCATTGCCACGGCGTGGCGCGCTGACCGGTGTCTCGACCGGCGCATCAAGCGCGGGCTGAGCTTCATCTTTAGGCAAGGCTGTTTCGCTCACGTATCCGTCCTTTGCGTATCAGAGAGTGGGAACGGGATAGCTCCCTAACGCCACTAACAAAGCCGCGGCACTCGCGCCGCGACAATCCACAACTTTTTCTGCACCCGCGGCCCGCGCCATTTCATATACACGCGGGCTGGGCACGAACAACGGCAGCTGTGCCACCTCTGGCCAATCGGGGCCGGCTAACGCGTGCAGGTGTAAAAAACCCTGCCCACTGCTGACCACCAGGCCGTTCAAGCGTTCCAACTGGATGCGTTGCATCAACGCGCCCTTCTCATACACCGGAAGAAAACGCCGATACAATTCCAGGTAATCGACACTAGCACCTTGCTCGTGTAAACGCTCTGCCAGCAACTCGCGCCCGCCCTCGCCGCGCAGGATCAACACCCGTGCGCCCGGCAGTGCAATAGCCTCGCGCAAGGCGGGCAGTTCAAGCAAGGCCTCGCTGTCATCGCCCGTGGCGGGATAGTGAACGTTGAGGCCATGATCGGCCAGTATCTGGGCCGTGGCCGCGCCGACACTGAACCAGGGCATTGGCGGCACACTGTCCCCCAACCGCTGCAACGCCAGGCGCGCAGCCGGTTTGCTCACCACGATGACAGCGCAATAGCGCGGCAGCGCGCCGAACACCGCGTGTTGTTCAGCGGTCACCGGCAACGCTTCAGTCTCCAGCAAAGGCAGGCAGCTGCTGTGAACACCGCTCTGGGCTAATAACGCCGCCAGGGCCGTCGACTCCTCGGCAGGCCGTGTCAGCAGCACTCGCCATTCGGTCACTGCGGGCCGGCCTCGCCATAGACTTTTTGCAAAATGGCACCCGCGCCTTTTTCCAGCAACGCTTCGGCGACCTGAATCCCCAGGGCCGTGGCATCACGTTGCGGCCCACGCACCTCGGCGGTCAGCAGGTTACCGCCGTCCGGATCACCGACCAAGCCACGCAGCCACAGGTTCTCACCCTCGAGTACGGCATAGCAGGCGATGGGCACTTGGCAGCCACCGTTAAGGTGTTTGTTCAAGGCACGCTCGGCGGTGACGCGCACTTCGGTGTCTGCGTGATCGAGAGGTTTTAGCAGCGCGTGAATTTCGCTGTCGGCGGTGCGGCATTCAATGCCGACTGCGCCCTGCCCGCCAGCCGGCAGACTGTCTTCGACGCTGATGGCCGAGGTGATACGGTCTTCAAAGCCCAGGCGGATCAGGCCGGCAGCAGCGAGGATGATCGCGTCGTATTCGCCGGCGTCGAGCTTGGCCAGGCGCGTGTTGACGTTGCCACGCAAAAAGCGGATCTGCAGGTCGGGACGTCGCGTCAGCAACTGGGCCTGGCGGCGCAGGCTGGAGGTGCCGACGATACTGCCCAGCGGCAATTCGTCCAGGGACGCGAAGGTGTTGGAAACAAAGGCGTCGCGCGGGTCTTCGCGCTCGCAGATACAAAAAAGGCCCAGGCCTTCAGGGAAGTCCATGGGCACGTCTTTCATCGAATGCACGGCGATGTCGGCTTCGTTGTCCAGCAGCGCGGTTTCCAGTTCCTTGACGAACAGGCCCTTGCCGCCGATTTTCGACAGTGGCGAGTCCAGCAGCTTGTCGCCGCGACTGACCATGGGCACCAGGGATACCTTGAGGCCGGGATGGGCCTGCTCAAGGCGTGCTTTGACGTATTCGGCCTGCCACAAGGCCAGGGCGCTTTTACGGGTGGCGATGCGGATTTCGCGAGAGGACATGGATCAATCCGTACTGAATAGATACGGCGGATAATAACAGCTCAGGCAAATACGCTTTGATTTGAATCAGCAAGTGCGGGGCCTCCCTGGCCACGTCGCACCGGGATAAGGAATGCAGACCACGCCGCAGCCCTTGGGCTAAAGCTGCTGCATCATCTTGCGCACGCCAGCGACATGGCGTCGGCTGACGATCAACGCATCGCCATTAAGCCCCTTCAGGAATAGCTGAAAATGCCCCAGGGGCGTGCGCTGCAAGCGCTCGATGCGTTCACGGGCGACCAGCGCGTTGCGATGAATGCGCACGAAACGATCGCCAAACTCATCTTCAAGGGCCTTGAGCGGCTCATCGAGCAACACTTCACCGGTCTCGTGGCGCAAGGTCACGTACTTGTGATCGGCAATAAAGTAGACCACCTGGCCGAGTGGGATCAGTTCGATGCCCTTGCGGGTACGCGCGCTGATATGGCTGCGTGGCCCGTTACCACTTTGCGCAGCCGGTTGCGTCAAGGCAGCCAGTTGGGCGCGGCTGGGACGCTCGGCTTTTTTCAAGGCTTTGAGCAAGGCTTCGGCAGTGGCCGGCTTGACGAGAAAACTGACACCGCTGTCTTCCAGCGCCTGTGCAGAAAACTCATCCTGCGCCGCACACAACACCACGGCGGGCGGCGATTCGCGTTCGCTCAAGCGGGCGGCGACCTGCAGGCCATCAAAGCCCGGCATGCGGATATCGAGCAGCACGACGTCCGGCTTGTGGCTGTCGATCAGCGTCAACGCCTCCTCGCCGCTGGTGGCACTCGGTTCAAGGACTGTATAACCCTCGAGTTCACTGACCAAACGGCTCAGTCGCTCGCGGGCTTGGGGTTCGTCATCAACGATCAGGACATTCATATTGCGCTGGATTCCTGCGTGAGTCTCGCACAAGGATAGCGTAGACAGGTGCGGTGACTGACGTCACAGCGATCCACGCTAAGACTAGCGCGAGCGGCAAAAAGTGCCCTGAGAATGGCACCCAAATTTACCCGGACCTGTTCAATAGCGCCCAAGACCCGCTGCCTTCGGGCATCGTCGTAGGGTTCACTGATAAACAATCCGAATACCCCCCTGTTTAATGGATAGTCTGGTTATGACCGCATCACCCGACTTTGGTGCATTCACACACTATCAGTCCAACTGTAGACGCTCACTGAGGCGACATTGCTCAATCGTCAAATATCGTTTCAATAAGTACCTGCCCCCAGTCTCGTCCCGGATGCGGTCGGCGGCAAGGCACTTAGCCATCTCTTACACAAATAAAATTGCCGGCCACCCGCAGCACCGCCTCCACGGGCAACCCTGTTATGATCGCCGGCACACCTTCATGCCTCTTTTAAGCAGATCACGAGCGAATCCATGAGCACCGACAAGACCAACCAGTCCTGGGGCGGCCGCTTCAGTGAACCCGTCGACGCCTTCGTCGCGCGCTTCACCGCCTCCGTCACCTTCGATCAACGCCTGTACCGCCACGACATCATGGGCTCCATCGCCCACGCCACGATGCTGGCCAAGGTCGGCGTGCTGACCGACGCCGAGCGTGACAGCATCATCGACGGCCTGACCACCATCCGCGGTGAGATCGAGGCAGGGACGTTCGACTGGCGCGTCGACCTCGAAGACGTGCACATGAACATCGAGGCACGCCTGACCGATCGCATCGGCGTGACCGGCAAAAAATTGCACACTGGCCGTAGCCGTAACGATCAGGTCGCCACCGATATCCGCCTGTGGCTGCGCGATGAGATTGACCTGATCCTGGGCGAAATCACCCGCCTGCAAAAAGGTTTGCTGGAGCAGGCCGAGCGCGAATCGGACACCATCATGCCGGGCTTCACTCACCTGCAGACCGCACAGCCTGTGACCTTCGGCCACCACCTGCTGGCCTGGTTCGAAATGCTCAGCCGCGACTACGAGCGCCTGGTCGATTGCCGCAAGCGCGCCAACCGTATGCCGTTGGGCAGCGCTGCACTGGCCGGCACCACCTACCCGATCGACCGTGAGTACACCGCACAACTGCTGGGCTTTGACGCCGTGGGCGGCAACTCACTTGACGGCGTGTCGGACCGGGACTTCGCCATCGAATTCTGCGCCGCGGCCAGCATCGCGATGATGCACCTGTCGCGCTTCTCCGAAGAACTGGTGCTGTGGACCAGCGCGCAATTTCAGTTCATCGACCTGCCGGACCGCTTCTGCACCGGCAGCTCGATCATGCCGCAAAAGAAAAACCCCGACGTGCCAGAGCTGGTGCGTGGCAAGAGTGGCCGTGTATTCGGCGCACTGATGGGCCTGCTGACCCTGATGAAAGGCCAACCACTGGCCTACAACAAGGACAACCAGGAAGACAAAGAGCCGCTGTTCGACGCCGCCGACACCCTGCGCGACTCGCTGCGCGCCTTTGCCGACATGATCCCGGCGATCAAGCCCAAGCACGCGATCATGCGTGAGGCGGCCCTGCGTGGTTTCTCCACCGCGACCGACCTGGCGGACTACCTGGTGCGCCGTGGCCTGCCGTTCCGTGACTGCCACGAAATTGTCGGCCACGCCGTGAAGTACGGTGTGGACACCGGCAAGGACTTGGCGGAAATGAGCCTGGAAGAACTGCGCCAGTTCAGCGACCAGATCGAGCAGGATGTGTTTGCCGTGCTGACCCTGGAAGGCTCGGTGAATGCCCGTAATCATGTGGGCGGCACTGCGCCGGCACAGGTCAAGGCAGCGGTCGTGCGCGGCAAAGAATTGCTCGCCAGCCGCTAAAAGCATCGCAGGCAAGCCAGCTCCCACATTTGATTGGGTTCACACATCAAAATGTGGGAGCTGGCTTGCCCGCGATGGCGCTCTTATCAGATGCCAAAGATTTATTTCTTGGCCGCAATCATCGCCATGAACGCTGGCATCGCCGCCTGCCTGTCCGCCTCTACCTTCTGCGCGTTGGGCATCTCATTCAGGCGCGCTAACAAGGTCTTCGCCTTCGGCAACTGCGCCAGCAGGTCCAACCCAAACAGCTTCTCGCCCACACCGCAGGCCAGGTTCAAGCTGTACATGAAATACAGGTCCGCGAGGGTGAAGCTCTCCCCTGCCACATAAGGCGCGAACTTAGCGTGCCGGCCTAACGTACCGATCCCAAGCAACAGCTCGGCCCTGGACTTTTCCTTGATCGCCTCCGGCACCGTCATGCCGAAAAAAGCCTCGCCGTAACACGCCCGCGCAGGCAGCTCGATGTACAGCTCGATCTCACGGCACAGCGCCAGCACCTGTGCCCGCGCAAACGGGTCGGCGGGCAGCAGCGCAGGGCCTTCCTGGCTCTGCTCCAGGTATTCGAGGATGACGCTGGTTTCGTTGATGAACCCCTGCTTCACACCCAGCACCGGCACTTTGCCGCGGGGGCTTACCGCCAAGGCTTCGGGAGTTTGCCCAGCATAAAAAGGCACCTCTTCGAAGGGCAGTCCTTTCTCCAATAGCGCCAGCTTGACCATGTTGTAGTAGTTGCTGACCGAAAATCCGTAAAGCTTGAGCATTGCAAAGCCTCCAGGCCGGGTGTGGGGTTGGCTGCAAGAGTTATAGATCCTCGAGGCCACCCTGACCAGCAGCATCACCCACCTGAATGGGGGTAGACTGACGCCCTTTCCTTGAGGAGCCTGCCATGAGCGAGCCGACCGATATCGACAACGACGAAGAAGAATTCACCGAGACCACGCTGATCGAAGCCATCGAGAACCAGATCGAGAGCGATAACCCGCCAGCGGCCAAGGCTACGTTCAACAAACTGACCCTGGTGGGTTACGAGCGCGAAGATATCCTGAATCTGATGGCTCACGTGCTGGCGTTCGAGATCGACGCCATGCTCGAAGATGACCGCGCCTTCAATACCGAGTGGTATGAAACGGCACTGCGGGCACTGCCCGAGCTGCCACCGGAAAAGGAATAACCCCGGCACACAGCAACACGCTGGACAGTTCGGCAAAGTGCGTTCACCTTATGGCCTGCTAGCCTCTAATAAATTTTAGAAAGTCTGGAGTCCTTATGTCGTATACCCCTGAGTTGGTTGCCGAACTGGAAATCCTTGTACTATTCCCCTTGGACAGCACCAAGGAAGGCTTGAAAGTCCATCAGACTGCCGCCCCTACTGCCATCGCCGCTGCCAAGCGCCTCCATGCCAAAGGGCTGATCGACCAACCGGACGGGGGCTACCTGACGAGCCTTGGCCGGGACGCTGCCGAGCAAGCCCAAACCCTGCTGACCATCCTGACTACTGCCAACACCAAAGAAGCCGCCTGATACTTGATACCGCCCATGGAGTCCGCCGCCTGCGGATTCCGCGGGTGTTGCTGCGCGGCATACGAAATTCTGACGCCAAAAAGCCACTTCCCTCTAAAACTCCTACGCTACTGTCTGTAAACTCCTGCATGGCCGCCCGCGTCGGGCTGCGAGCCACCGAGTTCGACATGACCCGCACCCATGAAATCCGCCCCGATCTGGACGAAGGCATCGACCGTAAGGTGCTGACCCAACTGCGCGCGCGTTTCATGACCCTCAATCAAGGCCGCATGGCCCGGGCCGTCGAGGGGCTGACGCCACGCCAGCAAAGCGTGCTGGCTTTGTTGCCGCTGTTTTTCCACGTCAATCATCCGCTGTTGCCGGGCTATGTCTCCAGTAACACACCAGCCGGCCTGTCGAATTTCGAACCGGACACCCAGGCCCTGGCCGATGCCCAGCGCCTGACCCGTTCGTTCTCCTATAAACCGCGCCACGGCAACCCGCCTACGCCGATCCACGGCTTGTTCCTGATGGGCAGCCTTGGCACGCTGGCGCAGGCCGATCAAAGCGATATGGACGTGTGGGTGTGCCACGCTCCCGACCTGAGCGAGACCGAGCTGGCCGAGCTACGCAAAAAGTGCCAACTGCTGGAAACCTGGGCCTTGGGCATGGGCGCCGAGGCGCATTTCTTCCTGATCGACCCGACGCGCTTTGTGTTGGGTGATCGCGATACGCCACTGAGTTCCGACGACTGCGGCACCACCCAGCACTACCTGCTGTT
Source organism: Pseudomonas sp. GL93 (assembly GCF_003408955.1). Classification (NCBI taxonomy): domain Bacteria; kingdom Pseudomonadati; phylum Pseudomonadota; class Gammaproteobacteria; order Pseudomonadales; family Pseudomonadaceae; genus Pseudomonas; species Pseudomonas sp. GL93. Next base: position 8,404 of record NZ_NKRF01000067.1, on the reverse strand, counting down.
GGATGAGTTCTATCGCACCGCAATCTGGCTGGCCGGGCGCACGCCCATTTGGTGGCTGGTGCCGGTCTACGAAGAAAACCGCTACGCCGAGTTTACTCACGCCCTGGTTTCCAAGCGCTTTATCCGCGCCGATGAAACCCTCGACCTCGGCCATCTGGCTCATATACCTCCGGGGGAGTTTATTGGTGCCGGGCTGTGGCAACTGTTCAAGGGCATCGAGTCGCCCTACAAGTCGGTGCTCAAGCTGCTGCTGACCGAGGTCTACGCCAGCGAACACCCGAACGTGCACTGCCTGAGCCTGCGCTTCAAACAGGCGGTGTTCAGCCATCAGGTAGACCTGGATGAGCTGGACCCGTACATCATGGTCTACCGCCGTATCGAGGAATACCTCAAGGCCCGCAACGAGCTGGAGCGCCTGGAATTGGTGCGGCGCAGCCTGTACCTGAAGGTCAACCGCAAGCTCAGCGCCGGCCAGCGCACCGCCGGTTGGCAACGGCAGCTGCTGGAACGCCTGGCGCATGAGTGGGGTTGGGACACGCGCCAACTGGCCCTGCTGGACAGCCGCAGCCAATGGAAAGTGCGCCAGGTCGCCTCCGAGCGCCGCGCTTTAGTCAATGAGTTGAACTACAGCTACCGCTTCCTCACCCAGTTCACTCGCAGCGAACACACCGCCAGCGCGGTCAATAAGCGCGAACTCAATGTACTGGGCCGCCGCTTGTACGCGGCGTTCGAGCGCAAGGCCGGCAAGGTCGAGTTCATCAACCCCGGCATCGCCCCGGACTTGGCCGAAGACACCTTGACCCTGGTGCAGTCGCCCAACCGCAAGGAGCCGGGCCAGCACCATTGGGGCCTGTATAACGGCAACCTTACTGCTCTGGAGTGGGAACACTTCGCGCCGATCAAACGCAGCCGCGACCTGCTGGAAATGCTCACCTGGTGCCATCGCAACGGCGTGATCGACAGCAGCACCCGTCTGGCGCTGCACCCCGGCACCAGCGACATGACCGAGTTCGAGCTGTTCAACCTGTTGGGCAGCCTGCAACAGACCATCGCCCTGCCCCTGGCCAGTGTCGATGAGAGCCGCTTGCTGCGCCCGGCAGTGCCGGAAGAGGTGCTGCTGCTGATCAACGTTGGGGTTGACCCACTCAAGCATCATCGCGACCTGAATATCCTGATGACCACAGAGCGCACCGACTCCCTGAGCTATGCCGGCGTGCGCGACAACCTGGTGCTGACCCTGGACCAGGTCACGCTCAACAGCTGGAACGAAGTGATGGTCAGCCGCTATGACGGCCCCCACGCCCTGCTCGACTGCCTGCGCGACTACCTCAATCAACTGCCATCGAACCATCTGCCACGCCTTCGAGTGCGTTGTTTTTGCCACAACCGGGCACAGTTCATTGCCCAACGTGTAGAAGAGGTATTCGACACCGCGCAGCATCTGCTGCTCGGCCAGGGCAATCATCGCTACCTGCTCCAGGTGCAGCAGCATTATCACGTTATGGAACTGGTACCGGGCCAGGCCACCCATGTGTCACTGCCGACCCAGGACACGCTGATCGCCTACCTCAGCGAGGAGCTGGCCAGCTACAGCCCGTGGCACCTGGACGCCATGGCCCTGGAAGACCACGACCTGGCGCTGCTGCTGCCCATGGGCCAAGCGGAGTGTGTGCAGGTGTTCTACCGCGTCAATGAAGGCTTCGCCGACGTCTACGTGCTCGACGAATTCAACGCGCTTTGGCAGCAGCACTTGCCGTTTCATGATGAGCAAAGCCTGTTGGCACCGCTGCAGCGCTTTTTGCAATCGATCCTGTACCGCCGCGAAGCGCTATCGTCCCTGGACGCCCAGCAACCCGCGGGCGAGGTACAGATCCTGTACTACCAACTGTTGCCATCGGGCAGCGGCCGTGCGCGGGGCGTTGAGCCAAGGCCGGCCCCGCAAGACCCTGCCAACAAGGCGTTTTATGACGTGCAGGCGATTATCGGCAAAGGCGCGCCAGGCCACGTAGGGATCACCCTGTATTGCAATCAGCGGGAGTTTTCCGAACTGGAATTTGGCGACCAGCTGTTTGCGGTGGTCGCCCGGGAGATCGTCGGGCAACGTCGGGAAACCGAGCGTTACCGCTGCTATATCACTGATCTGGATCTGTCGGGACTGCTCGGTGATGTGCAAAGCCCAAGCAATCTGTACCTGCGCTATAAAGCCGAACTGGAACAGTCACTCAATGCGGCCTTGAATCAGGTTTAGAGCGGGAAGGCGCCACCATCTTTGGGCTGGCCTTCGACGCTGAGCAATTCCAGCTTCAGGGTCTTGCCGCCTGGCGCCGGCCAGTCGATGTGCTGGCCCACTTGCAGGCCGAGCAATGCGCTGCCCACGGGTGCCATGATCGAGATCTTGCCTTCGTCGGCGTTCGCGTCCTTGGGGTAGACCAGCGTCAGGTGATAGTCCTTGCCGCTGCTTTGCTCACGGCAATGCACGCTGGAGTTCATGGTCACGACACCCGCAGGCACTTCATCGTGACCAACCACGTCTTCGGCGCGGTCGAGTTCGGCTTGCAACGCTTCGACGCCGGGAAACTCGTCGCCCAAGCGGTCGATCAGTTGCTCCAGACGCTGCACGTCAAGACGGGTAAGAATGATGGACGGTGCGGTGGTCATGATTCAGGCAGACTCCTTTTTTCTGCACAAAAAAGCAAAACCCCGCCAGAAAAAGGCGGGGTTCTCACGGACCTCGATGAATGGAGGTGTATCCGGACACTACCACAGCGACACAAATAAACAAGACGCCGTCAGGTGCTCGCCTTGCGCTGCTCGGCCTCGGCGCAGATCACCCGGCGCCGCGCATCGTCGGCAGAGCGCCATTCCCGGATGTCTTCCACGTGGCGGAAGCAGCCCAGGCAGACTTTCTGCTCGTCCAGGCGACACAAACTGATACAAGGTGACGGCACTGCCGGGCTGACGTTGCTGAACAGCGGCTTGGGCGGGCGTACGGTTGCAGGCTCACTCACCATCAGATCTCGTCGAAATCCAGCTCGACGCCGGTATATTCCTGGACCAGGCGCGTGAGCATCTCACCCAGCAACTCTTCACTCTTGTCGCACTGCCATTTGCCGCTTTCTTCGTCGTAGTCGAAGTGAACGCCACCGGAACGCGCCGCCAGCCACAGCTGACGCAGTGGCTCCTGGCGACTGAAGATCAATTGCTGGCCGCTCTCGAACTTGACGGTCAGCACACCGGCCGAGTTTTCCAGGTCCACGTCCAGGTCGCTGTCGTCGAAAATATCTTCCAGCTTCTCCTGGGTGGCATCCACCAGGTCGTGAAAACGGGCTTCGGTCAAACTCATTGTGGCAACCTCAAAAGTGTCTGGTTTTGCTCAAGCGCCGCACGATACGGGCGAGCTTCGCCGATTGCAAAGGATACTGATTTGATCACGGATGACGGTACGAAATATCCCCTGGCATCGTAGCCTGCTTCCCTACTGTCTCGGCAAACCCCCGCCGGACGGGTGTTGCGGCGCATAGGCAAGCTGGCGGGTGGTCGGTATACTCGGGCGCAATTAATGCATATTCAAGGATTTCGCCATGAAGCGCCTGATCTCTTCCCTTGCTGCGCTCGTCGCGGTCGCTTGCCTCGTTAGTGCCTGTGGCCAGAAAGGCCCGTTGTACCTGCCGGATGACAGCAAAGATCCAAACGAACAGGCGCAATCGTCGCAAAAGCCGTCAAAAGCCCATAAGCACGACACCTACTAAGTTAAGGGAAACTTATGGACGCTTTTAACTACCGGGACGGCGAGCTGTTCGCGGAAGGCGTGGCCTTGTCCGCGATTGCCCAGCGCTTCGGCACCCCAACCTATGTGTATTCGCGTGCGCATATCGAAGCCCAATACCGCTCGTTCACCGACGCGCTCGACGGCGTGCCGCACTTGGTGTGCTACGCAGTCAAGGCCAACTCCAACCTGGGTGTACTCAACGTCCTGGCGCGTCTTGGCGCTGGTTTTGACATCGTGTCCCGTGGCGAGCTGGAACGCGTACTGGCCGCCGGTGGCCAGGCGGACAAAATCGTCTTCTCCGGCGTCGGCAAGAGCCGCGAAGACATGCGCCGCGCCCTGGAAGTCGGCGTGCATTGCTTCAACGTCGAATCCACCGACGAGCTGGAGCGCCTGCAAGTGGTCGCGGCCGAAATGGGCGTGCGTGCGCCGATCTCCCTGCGAGTCAACCCGGACGTCGACGCCGGCACCCACCCGTACATCTCCACCGGTCTCAAAGAGAACAAGTTCGGCATTGCCATCGCCGACGCCGAGGACGTGTACATCCGCGCCGCCCAACTGCCGAACCTGGAAGTGCTGGGTGTCGACTGCCATATCGGCTCGCAACTGACCACCCTGCCACCGTTCCTGGATGCCCTCGACCGCCTGCTGGCCTTGATCGAGCGCCTGGGCGAGTGCGGCATCTACCTGCACCACATCGACCTCGGTGGTGGCGTGGGCGTGCGTTATCGCGATGAAGAGCCGCCGCTGATTGCCGACTATATCCAGGCCGTGCGCGAACGCATCGAAGGCCGCGACCTGACGCTGATGTTCGAGCCGGGCCGCTATATCGTCGCCAACGCTGGCGTGCTGCTGACCCAGGTCGAGTACCTCAAGCATACCGAGCACAAGGATTTCGCCATCGTCGATGCGGCGATGAACGACCTGATCCGCCCGGCGCTGTACCAGGCCTGGATGGATGTCACCGCCGTGACGCCGCGCACAAGCGAAGCCCGCTCCTATGACATCGTCGGGCCCATCTGCGAGACCGGCGACTTCCTGGCCAAGGATCGTGAGCTGGCGCTTGAGGAAGGTGATCTGCTGGCCGTGCATTCGGCCGGTGCTTACGGGTTTGTCATGAGTTCCAACTACAACACCCGCGGGCGTACCGCCGAGGTGCTGGTGGACGGTGATCAAGCATTTGAAGTGCGTCGCCGCGAGACGGTAGCCGAGTTGTATGCTGGCGAAAGCCTGCTGCCGGAGTAAGCCATGCTGCTGCGTTTTACCAAGATGCACGGGCTGGGTAATGATTTCATGGTCCTCGACCTGGTCAGCCAGCACGCGCACATCCTGCCCAAGCACGCCAAACAGTGGGGCGATCGCCACACCGGAATCGGTTTCGACCAGTTGCTGCTGGTCGAGGCGCCGAGCAACCCGGAGGTGGATTTCCGCTACCGGATCTTCAACTCCGACGGTTCCGAAGTGGAACAGTGCGGCAACGGCGCGCGCTGCTTTGCGCGCTTTGTGCTCGACAAACGCCTGACTGCCAAACGCCAGATTCGCGTCGAAACCAAAGGCGGCGTGATCGAACTGGACATCCGCAACGATGGCCAGATCAGCGTCAACATGGGCGCGCCGCGCCTGGTGCCGGCGGATATTCCGTTCCAGGCTACCGAGCAGGCCCTCAGTTACCCGTTGGACGTGGATGGCAAATCCGTGGAGATCGCCGCCGTGTCCATGGGCAACCCCCATGCAGTGCTGCGGGTCACCGATATCAATAACGCCCCCGTGCACGAACTGGGGCCGAAGATCGAACATCACCCGCGCTTTCCGGCAAGGGCCAATGTGGGCTTTTTGCAGGTGATCGACCGTAACCGTGCGCAATTGCGCGTATGGGAACGCGGCGTCGGCGAAACCCAGGCTTGCGGCACCGGTGCTTGCGCCGCTGCCGTGGCCGCGATCAGCCAGGGGTGGATGGATTCGCCACTGTTGATCGACCTGCCCGGCGGACGTTTGTCCATCGAATGGGCAGGCCCTGGCCACCCGGTGATGATGACCGGGCCGGCCACGCGTGTATACGAAGGACAGGTCCGTCTATGAGTGAGCCAAGCTAATGACCGATAAGCCTCAAGTACCCGCACACGCTACCCCGAGTGAAAGCCTGGAGGCCGCTGCCGTCGCGGCGTACCTTGAGGCTAATCCGGACTTCTTCGTCGAGCACGAAGAACTGCTGCCAGCCCTGCGCATCCCCCACCAGCGCGGCGATACCGTGTCGCTGGTGGAGCGGCAGATGAAGATCCTGCGCGAGCGCAATATTGAAATGCGCCACCGGCTCTCTCATCTGATGGACGTGGCCCGCGACAACGACCGCTTGTTCGACAAGACCCGCCGCCTGATTCTGACCCTGATGGATGCCACCAGCCTGGAAGAAACGGTGATCGCCGTGGAAGACAGCCTGCGTGAGGATTTCCAGGTGCCCTTCGTCAGTCTGATCCTGTTCAGCGACAACCCGATGCCGGTGGGCCGCTGGGTCACAGGTGGCGAAGCGCAGACGGCCATCGGCGGCCTGCTGTCCGAAGGCAAAACTGTCAGCGGCACCTTGCGCGAGCATGAGCTGGACTTCCTGTTTGGCGCCGAACAGCGCAAGCAGATCGGCTCTACGGCCGTTATCGCCCTCAGCCATCAAGGCTTGCACGGGGTACTGGCCATCGCCAGCCGCGACCCGGCGCACTACAAAAGCTCGGTGGGCACGCTGTTCCTGACCTATATCGCCGAAGTGCTGGGTCGCGTGCTGCCACGCCACACCACCACCTTGCGCGCGGTGCGCTGATCATGGAGCGGCAACTGGACGCTTACTGCGCTCACCTGCGCAATGAGCGCCAGGTGTCGTCTCACACGCTGGAAGCTTATCGGCGGGACTTGAACAAGGTCCTGGCCTATTGTGAAAAACAGCACGTCAGCAGTTGGACAGCCCTGGATATCCAGGCCCTGCGCAGCCTGATCGCCCGATTGCACCAGCAGGGCCAATCTTCCCGCAGCCTGTCTCGCCTGCTGTCGGCGGTGCGCGGCCTCTATCACTACCTCAATCGCGAGGGCCTGTGCGACCACGACCCGGCCAATGGCCTGTCACCGCCCAAAGGCGAACGGCGCCTGCCCAAGACCCTGGACACCGACCGCGCTCTGCAATTGCTCGACGGTGCCGTCGAGGATGACTTCCTGGCCCATCGCGACCAGGCCATCCTCGAGCTGTTCTATTCCTCGGGCCTGCGCCTGTCGGAGCTGACGGGCCTGAACCTCGATCAGTTGGACCTCGCCGATGGCCTGGTGCAAGTGCTCGGCAAAGGCAGCAAGACGCGCGTACTGCCCGTGGGCAGGAAAGCCCGCGAAGCCTTGCAGCTATGGCTGCCGCTACGCCTCTTGACCAACCCGGCAGACGACGCCGTGTTTGTCAGCCAGCAAGGCCGGCGCCTGGGGCCACGGGCGATTCAGCTGCGGGTCAAGGCTGCCGGCGAGCGCGAGCTGGGGCAGAATCTGCACCCGCACATGTTGCGTCATTCCTTTGCCAGCCACCTGCTCGAATCCTCCCAGGACCTGCGCGCCGTGCAGGAGCTGCTCGGGCACTCGGATATCAAGACCACGCAAATCTACACCCACCTCGACTTCCAGCACCTGGCAACGGTGTACGACAGCGCCCATCCACGGGCCAAACGCATCAAGGGCGGCGACTCATGAGTATCAAGCTGATCACCTTCGACCTGGACGACACCCTCTGGGACAACGTACCCGTCATCATCAGCGCCGAAGCCTCAATGCGCGAATGGCTGGCAGCCAACGCCGCCAAGGTGGGCGATCTGCCCCTGGATCATTTCGCCAGCCTGCGCCAGCAGGTGCTGCAGCGTCATCCAGAACTCAAACACCGTATCAGCCTGCTGCGTCATCGCGTGTTGATGCATGCATTCGAGGAGGCCGGTTATCCCCAGCCTGAGGCCACAGAGATGGCGGATGTCTGCTTCGAAGCGTTCATCCAGGCACGCCACCAACTCACGGTGTTCCCGGAAGCCGAGCCGATGCTCAAGGCGCTGCGCCAGCACTTCCTGCTCGGCGTGATCACTAATGGCAATGCCGATGTGCAGCGTGTGGGCCTGGCGGACTACTTTCACTTTGCCCTGCGCGCTGAAGATATCGGCATCGCCAAGCCGGATGCACGGCTGTTTCATGAAGCACTGCAACGTGGCGGTGTGGACGCCAGCGCGGCGGTGCATGTGGGCGATCATCCTGGGGATGACATCGCCGGCGCGCAACAGGCGGGACTGCGGGCGGTGTGGTTCAACCCCACGGGCAAGGCCTGGGAGGGTGACAAGCGCCCGGATGCGCAGATTCGCAGCCTGACGGAGTTGCCGAGCTTGCTGAGTCGCTGGAGTTAATACTGACTCAAAATGTGGGAGCTGGCTTGCCTGCGATAGCGGTGGGCCAATCAACACAGGGCTCGCAGATACACCGCTATCGCAGGCAAGCCAGCTCCCACATTTGATGTATGTTGACCTGAGAGATTTAACTCCATGTCCAGTCCTGAAATAGGTTTACACCCTGTTTCAGTCTCAAAACGCCCGATGCACCGCATCGGGCGTTTTGTATTTCAGGGACAGGTGTGGCCGTTCC
>NZ_NKRF01000035.1:0-1079 GCF_003408955.1 Pseudomonas sp. GL93 | reverse complement strand
GTGACGTCAGTACCGGCCTTGTTGCTCAAGGCTGGCGGTGTAGACGATGTTGCCGCCCTCGTTAACGGCACTTGGCGCAGTCAGCGTAACCGTGGTGGTGTTGTCGGTGCCTGGGGTATCCGTAACAGTGGTGTTCACCGCCGTAGTACCCGGTACCAGGTTCTCGAAATGTTCGCCGCCAGCCACACCTTTGATCGCGGTGGTGACAGTTTGATCGCCTTTGTAGACGTCGTTTGGCGCAATTTTGGTGATGGAGCCGCTGGACTGATTCACACCGATGGTGATGGTTTTACCGTTATCCAATGTCACGGTCAGCGGGTTGGTGATGTTAGTCACCGGCGCGCCGTTCTTATCCACAAGGCTGGCGGTGTAGACGATGTTGCCGCCCTCGCCGACGGTGGTGGTGGCAGTCAGAACGACATCGACCTTATCGATAGTGTCGTTGATGGTGGTGGTCGCACCGTTGCCTGCAACTTCCAGTTTTTCGAAGTTGCCGCCCGTGGTCTCGGTGATCTTGACGGTCTGGGTGCTCTTGTCGATGAACACGTCATCGGTAGGTGCAGGGACGGTCACGGTGCCGACGGTGTCGCCAGCTTTGATGGTGATGTTTGACCCGTTGTCGAGTTTCAGCGTGACGTCGGTACCGGCCTTATTGCTCAAGGTCGCGGTGTAGGTGATCTGGCCGCCTTCGTTACCGGCCTTGGGCGCGGTCAGGGTGACAGTAGTCGTGTTGTCCGTACCCGGTGTGTCTGTGACGGTGGTGTTCACCGCCGTAGTACCCGGCACCAGATTTTCAAAGTGCTCGCCACCGGTCACACCTTTGATAGCGGTGGTAACGGTTTGATCGCCTTTGTACACATCATCAGGAGCAATAACCGAAACGCTACCGCTCGATTGGTTTACGCCGATGGTGATGGTCTTGCCGTTATCGAGGGTTACGGTCAACGGGTTGGTGATGTTGGTCACCGGTGCGCCGTTTTTATCCACAAGGCTGGCGGTGTAAACGATGTTGCCGCCTTCGCCCACGGTGGTGGTGGCGGTCAGAACCACGTCGACTTTATCGATGGTGTCATTGATGG
>NZ_NKRF01000124.1:0-1082 GCF_003408955.1 Pseudomonas sp. GL93 | reverse complement strand
GTGATCTGGCCACCTTCGTTCACTGCATTCGGCGCAGTTAACGTGACAGTCGTAGTATTGTCTGTGCCTGGGGTATCGGTGACGGTGGTGTTCACCGCCGTAGTGCCTGGAACCAGATTCTCGAAGTGCTCGCCACCGGTCACGCCTTGAATGGCGGTAGTGACAGTCTGGGCACCTTTTTAGACATCATCCGGTGCCAAGATCGAAACAGTGCCGCTGGACTGATTCACTCCGATGGTGATGGTCTCGCCGTTATCCAGCGTGACGGTCAACGGATTAGTGATGTTAGTCACCGGCGCACCGTTTTTATCCACAAGGCTGGCGGTGTAAACGATGTTGCCGCCTTCGCCGACGGAGGTGGTGGCGGTCAGAACTACGTCGACTTTATCGATGGTGTCATTGATCGTGGTAGTCGCACCGTTGCCTGCCACTTCGAGTTTTTCGAAGTTGCCGCCAGAAGCGTCAGTGATCTTGACGGTCTGAGTGCTCTTATCGATAAACACATCATCGGTAGGCGCAGGGACGGTCACAGTGCCGACGGTTTCGCCGGCCTTGATGGTGATCGACGAACCGTTATCCAACTTCAGGGTGACGTCAGTACCGGCCTTGTTGCTCAAGGTCGCGGTGTAGGTGATCTGGCCACCTTCGTTTGCTTCGGACGGAGCCGTTAGTGTAACGGTAGTAGTGTTGTCGGTGCCCGGAGTGTCCGTCACAGTCGTGGTGACTTTATCGGTGACAGGCACCAGGTTCTCAAAGTGCTCGCCACCGGTCACACCCTTGATAGCGGTGGTGACGTTCTGGTCTCCCTTGTCGTCTTCGTCCGCCGCTTCCGTGGTAACTGAGACACACGTCTGATTCACACCGATGTTGATGCTCTAACCGTTATACAGCGTGACGTTGAGCGGGTTGGTGATGTTAGTCACCGGTGTACCGTTTTTATCTACAAGGCTGGCGGTGTAAACGATAGTGCCGCCTTCGCCGACGGTGGTGGTGGCAGTCAGAACTACATCGACCTTATCGATGGTGTCGTTGATCGTGGTAGTCGCACCGTTGCCCGCAACTTCCAGTTTTTCGAAGTTGCC
>NZ_NKRF01000112.1:0-1095 GCF_003408955.1 Pseudomonas sp. GL93 | reverse complement strand
CGTAGTGGCCGGTCCCGACGGTAGTTACAGCGGCACGTCGCCAAGCAATCAGCCATCCGGTGATGTCACGGTCAAGGCTGCTGATGATGCAGGCAACGTCAGCCCGAATACTGTGGTGCCGTATGTAGACGGCATCGCACCAGGTGCACCGACCGTCAACGTCGTACCCAATGCCGATGGCAGCGTCACGGTCGATGGCAAAAGCGAGCCAGGTAGCCACGTCACTATCACCTATCCCGATGGCAGCACTGGCACCGTAGTGGCCGGTCCCGACGGTAGTTACAGCGGCACGTCGCCAAGCAATCAGCCATCCGGTGATGTCACGGTCAAGGCTGCTGATGATGCAGGCAACGTTAGCCCGAATACTGTGGTGCCGTATGTAGACGGCATCGCACCAGGTGCACCGACCGTCAACGTCGTACCCAATGCCGATGGCAGCGTCACGGTCGATGGCAAAAGCGAGCCAGGTAGCCACGTCACTATCACCTATCCCGATGGCAGCACTGGCACCGTAGTGGCCGGTCCCGACGGTAGTTACAGCGGCACGTCGCCAAGCAATCAGCCATCCGGTGATGTCACGGTCAAGGCTGCTGATGATGCAGGCAACGTTAGCCCGAATACTGTGGTGCCGTATGTAGACGGCATCGCACCAGAAGCTGCGATCGCGATCACCTCGATCACAACCGACTCCGGTGCCAGCGCAACCGACTACATCACTAGCGACAACATTCTGGTGTTTAACGGCACTTTGGGTGCTGCCCTTGGGGCGGGTGAAAAGGCTCAGATCAGCCTGGACGGCGGGGTGACCTGGCTGGACAGCACCGTATCGGGCACTACCTGGAGCTACGATAACCAAGCGGCTACCCTGGCTGACGGTACCTACAACGTGCAGGTGCGTGTCATTGACACGGCCGGCAACGTCGGTCAAACCGCGAGCCAGAGCGTCATTATTGATAGTGCAGTACCAAGTGCAGCGATCGCGATCACCTCGATCACAGCTGACTCGGGTGCCAGCGCAACCGACTACATCACCAACGACAACACCTTGGTGTTTAACGGCACCCTGGGTGCTGCCCTGGCAGCGGATGAAAAAGC
>NZ_NKRF01000013.1:0-1119 GCF_003408955.1 Pseudomonas sp. GL93 | reverse complement strand
GACGCTGATCGACGTAATTGCGATGGCGGCAGTCGAAACAACACCATCAATGACGACGTTCTGGCTCGCGGATTGACCTACGTTGCCGGCTGTGTCGATGACACGCACCTGCACGTTGTAGGTGCCGTCAGCCAAGGTAGCTGCCTGGTTATCGTAGCTCCAGGTGGTGCCCGAGACAGTGCTGTCCAGCCAGGTCGCCCCGCCGTCCAGGCTGATCTGCGCTTTTTCGTCGGCTGCCAAAGCAGCACCCAAGGTGCCGTTGAACACCAGGGTGTTGTCGTTGGTGATGTAGTCGGTTGCGCTCGCACCGGAGTCGGTAGTGATCGAGGTGATCGCAATGGCTGCACTTGGTACCCCACCATTCACCTCCACGCTCTGGCTCGCGGTTTGACCTACGTTGCCAGCTGTGTCGATGACACGAACCTGCACGTTATAGGTGCCGTCAGCCAGGATCGCGGCCTGGTTGTCGTAGCTCCAGGTAGTGCCCGATACAGTGCTGTCCAGCCAGGTCGCCCCGCCGTCCAGACTGATCTGCGCCTTTTCATCGGCTGCCAGGGCAGCACCCAAGGTGCCGTTGAAGACCAAGGTGTTGTCGCTGGTGATGTAGTCGGAAGTGTTAGCACCCGAGTCGACGCTGATCGACGTAATCGCGATGGCTGCACTTGATACAGCACCATCAATGACGACGCTCTGGCTCGCGGTTTGACCCACATTGCCCGCTGTGTCGATGACGCGGACCTGCACGTTATAGGTGCCGTCAGCCAAGGTAGCTGCCTGGTTATCGTAGCTCCAGGTAGTGCCCGATACAGCGGTCTCCAGCCAGGACACGACGCCGCCCAGGCTGAGCAGCGCTTTTTCATCGGCTGCCCGGGCAGCGCCCAAGGTGCCGTTGAAGACCAGGGTATTGTCGTTGGTGATGTAGTCGGTTGCGCTCGCGCCCGAGTCAGTTGTGATCGAGGTGATCGCGATCGCTGCAGTCGAAACAACACCATCAACCGTTACACTCTGGCTCGCGGTTTGACCCACGTTGCCGGCCGTGTCGATGACACGCACCTGCACGTTATAGGTGCCGTCAGCCAGGGTTGCCGCTTGGTTATCGTAGCTCCAGGTGGTGCCCGA
>NZ_NKRF01000111.1:0-1141 GCF_003408955.1 Pseudomonas sp. GL93 | reverse complement strand
TACAGGCAACGGTGCAACCACCACGATCAACGACACCATCGACAAAGTTGATGTGGTCCTGACCGCCACCACCACCGTCGGCGAAGGCGGCAACATCGTTTACACCGCCAGCCTTGTGGATAAAAACGGCGCACCGGTGACCAACATCACCAACCCGCTGACCGTGACTCTGGATAACGGCCAAACCATCACCATTGGTGTGAATGAATCCAGCGCTAGCGTGTCGGTTCTTGCACCGGATGACGTCTACAAAGGTGATCAGACTGTCACTACCGCCATCCAAGGCGTGACCGGTGGCGAGCACTTTGAAAATCTGGTTCCAGGGACTGATAAAGTCACCACGACTGTGACTGATACACCGGGTACCGATAACACTACGACTGTCACGTTGACTGCGCCAAGTGCCGTTAACGAAGGTGGCCAGATCACCTACACCGCGACCTTGAGCAACAAGGCCGGTACTGACGTCACGCTGAAGTTGGATAACGGCTTTTCGATCACCATCAAGGCTGGCGAAACCGTCGGCACTGTGACCATGCCTGCGCCTACCGATGACGTGTTCATCGACAAGAGCACGCAGACGGTCAAGATCACCGACGCTTCCGGCGGCAACTTCGAAAAACTCGAAGTTGCGGGCAATGGCGCGACCACTACGATCAATGACACCATCGACAAGGTCGATGTGGTCCTGACCGCTACCACCACCGTCGGTGAAGGCGGCAATATCGTTTACACCGCCAGCCTTGTGGATAAAAACGGCGCCCCGGTGACTAACATCACCAATCCGCTGACCGTAACCTTGGACAACGGCAAGACCATCACCATCGGTGTGAATCAGTCGAGCGGCTCCATCACCACCATCGCGCCAGACGATGTGTACAAAGGCGATCAAACCGTCACCACCGCTATCAAAGGCGTGACCGGCGGCGAGCATTTTGAAAACCTGGTGCCGGGCACTACAGCGGTGAACACCACTGTCACAGACACACCGGGTACCGACAACACGACTACTGTCACCCTGACTGCACCAAGTGCCGTTAATGAAGGTGGCCAGATCACCTACACCGCGACCTTGAGCAACAAGGCCGGTACTGACGTCACGCTGAAGTTGGATAACGGCTCTTCGATCACCATCAAGGCG
>NZ_NKRF01000120.1:0-1149 GCF_003408955.1 Pseudomonas sp. GL93 | reverse complement strand
TGCTTCCACCCATTGCAGCTTGCCGTCCCAGGCCGGCAGTTTGGCCGGAGGTAGGGGGAGGATTTCATTGATTTCGGGGACTTTGGGGTTGGCGTAGGACGCGTTCGACAGTACTGTTCCAATTTTCTCATACCGCTCGGCTCGCTCCAGGTCTTCTTGTTGGCCGAGGTAGTTCAGTTGATCGGAGGGAGGAGGGTTACGAAAGCCTTCTTCCAAAAAAGAAGCGGAGCCTTCCTCTCCTGCGGCTACGCCAAGTTGGAATGCTTCAAGTGCCTCCTTGTAACGCTGCTCATCTTGAAGATAAACACCCAACGCGAGGGCCGCCTCACCATGGCCCTGCTGGGCAGCACAACGATACATTTGGAGCGCAACGTCCGGGGCAATATCACTCGGCTCAAGTTTGTCGCCGACATAGTACTGGGCTTGTGCGCTGCCCTGATCGGCGGCCTTGCGGTAGTAGCGCAGCGCCATTTCCGGGTCCTGTTTCAGCCCGGCGGCCCCCTGCTGCAAAAAGACTCCCACGAAGTAATAGCCTGTCGCTACGCCCGCGTCGATCAGTTGCTGGCTCATACGCAGGTAGGTTTCGCCACTGAGCGTGAAGCTGCCGCGCATGGCGCCGTTCTGCAAGTTGATATTGGCCTTGTAATGGCCGTTTTCGGCTGCAATGCGGTACAGCCGCTCGATCTGGGCGTCGACGCTTTTGTCCTGTTTGAGTTGGTTGTTCTTCTGCAACCAACGGGCGTACTGGAACAGCACATCCGTCTCGGCAGACGGCGCAGGGATCCGTTCATGCGCGCAGGCGAAGGCCAGCTTGGCCTTGATCTCGGAGAGCGGATTCACATGGACATCCTTGGTCGGATGGGTTGGGGCATCACACCCCACCAACATCAAACTCAAGAGGCCAGTGACCAGCCACAGGCGCATCATCCGAGTAATCCCCATTCAACGCGCTCTTCATCCAGGGTGGTTTTGTCTTGCATCGGCCAGGTGCGTAGAACGTAGCGCTTGACGATCTGGGTCGGAAAGGTTTCGCCTTGTTGGAAGTGGCGGATGACTTCTTTCGCCATGACCGTACGCCCAAAGGGCCAGATGACCTTCCAGTAGCCGCTTTCCGGGCAGGCCTGGCCGCTGTAGCAGGTCAATACCGGA
>NZ_NKRF01000004.1:0-1149 GCF_003408955.1 Pseudomonas sp. GL93 | reverse complement strand
TCCGGTATTGACCTGCCACAGCGGCCAGGCCTGCCCGGAAAGCGGCTACTGGAAGGTCATCTGGCCCTTTGGGCGTACGGTCATGGCGAAAGAAGTCATCCGCCACTTCAAACAAGGCGAAACCTTTCCGCCCCAGATCGTCAAGCGCTACGTTCTACGCACCTGGCCGATGCAAGACAAAACCACCCTGGATGAAGAGCGCGTTGAATGGGGACTACTCGGATGATGCGCCTGTGGCTGGTCACTGGCCTCTTGAGTTTGATGTTGGTGGGGTGTGATGCCCCAACCCATCCGACCAAGGACGCCCATGTGAATCCGCTCTCCGAGATCAAGGCCAAGCTGGCCTTCGCCTGCACGCATGAACAGATCCCCACGCCGTCCGCCGAGGCGGATGTGCTGTTTCAGTACGCCCGTTGGTTGCAGAAGAACAACCAGCTCAAACAGGACAAAAGCGTCGACGCCGAGATTGAGCGGCTGTACCGCATCGCAGCCGAAAACGGCCATTACAAGGCAAATATCAACTTGCAGAACGGCGCCATGCGCGGCAGCTTCACGCTCAGTGGCGAAACCTACCTGCGTATGAGCCAGCAACTGATCGATGCGGGCGTAGCGACAGGCTATTACTTCGTGGGAGTCTTTTTGCAGCAGGGAGCCGCCGGGCTGAAAAAGGACCCGGACATGGCGCTGCGTTACTACCGAAAGGCCGCCGATCAGGGGAGCGCACAAGCCCAGTACTATGTCGGCGACAAACTTGAACCGAGTGATATTGCCCCGGACGTTGCGCTCCAAATGTATCGTTGTGCCGCTGAGCAGGGCCATGGGAGAGCAGCCATCGCTTTAGGTGTCTACCTGAAATACAAGGGGCAATACCAAGAGGCACTCGAAGTATTCCAACTCGGCGTAATGGCAGGTAACGAAAGTGCTCCTAACCGTTTAGAAAAAGCATTTCGTGCTCCACCTCCTACCGATGAGCTGTACTATCTCGGCCAACAAGAAGACCTGGAACGCGCTGATCGTTATGAGAAAGTTGGCAAAGTACTGGGTGATTCTTCCTACGCCAACCCCAAAGTCCCCGAAATCAATGAAATCCTCCCCCTACCACCGGCCAAACTGCCGGCCTGGGACGGCAAGCTGCAATGGGTGGAAGCA
>NZ_NKRF01000109.1:0-1166 GCF_003408955.1 Pseudomonas sp. GL93 | reverse complement strand
TCGATCACACGGGTCTCGAAGAAGTTTTTCTCTTTCTTCAAGTCCATGATCTCGCTCATCCACGGGAACGGGTTGGTGGTGCCTGGGTACTCTTCCTTCAAGCCGATCTGCGACAGGCGACGGTTAGCGATGAACTTGAGGTAATCCTCCATCATCGCCGCGTTCATGCCGAGAACACCGCGCGGCATGGTGTCGCGAGCGTATTCGATCTCCAGCTGCGTACCCTGCAGAATCATCTGGGTCGCTTCTTCCTTCATCTCGGCATCCCACAGGTGCGGGTTTTCGATTTTGATCTGGTTGATCACGTCGATACCGAAGTTCAGGTGCATCGACTCGTCGCGCAGGATGTACTGGAACTGTTCGGCCACGCCGGTCATTTTGTTGCGGCGGCCCATGGACAGGATCTGGGTGAAGCCGCAGTAGAAGAAGATGCCTTCCAGTACGCAGTAGTAGGCGACCAGGTTGCGCAGCAGCTCTTTGTCGGTGTCGACGGTGCCGGTTTCGAACTTCGGATCGGAGATCGAACGGGTGTACTTCAGGCCCCAGGCTGCCTTTTTGGCGACCGATGGAATCTCGTGGTACATGTTGAAGATCTCGCCTTCATCCATGGCCAGCGATTCGATGCAGTACTGGTAGGCGTGAGTGTGGATCGCTTCTTCGAAGGCCTGGCGCAGGATGTACTGGCGGCACTCCGGGTTGGTGATCAGGCGGTACACGGCCAGCACCAGGTTGTTGGCCACCAGGGAGTCGGCGGTGGAGAAGAAGCCCAGGTTGCGCATGACGATGCGACGTTCGTCGTCGGTCAGGCCTTCGGGGTTTTTCCACAGCGCGATGTCGGCGGTCATGTTGACCTCTTGCGGCATCCAGTGGTTGGCGCAGCCGTCGAGGTACTTCTGCCAGGCCCAGTCGTACTTGAACGGCACGAGTTGGTTGAGGTCGGCGCGGCAGTTGATCATGCGCTTTTCGTCAACGGCGACGCGGGCGGAGGCGCCTTCGAGTTCGGCGAGGCCTTCGGCGACGTCGAGTTTGTCCAGGGCGGCCTTGGCGCGCACGATGGCGGCGGAGTCGTTGGCAGTGACGGCGCGGGCTTCCACGGCGGCAGCGGCGCCGGCACCGTCGAGGCGGTCCATGTTGGCTTCGGTGGCGTGGCGGGCGGTGGCGCCTTT
>NZ_NKRF01000047.1:0-1243 GCF_003408955.1 Pseudomonas sp. GL93 | reverse complement strand
TGAACTGGTCAAGTAATCTTGGACACCGATTAAGGTTCACGCCGCCAACCTTTCCTTTGCGACCGGCGACCGGTAGTCGTTGTAGCTGTGAGGCCTGCTGATGTTGTAGCGCGAGACATAGCGCTGCACGTCTGCCCGGGCCTCATGTTCCAGTTTGTAGCCCGTTTCAGGAACCCACTCTGATTTCAAACTACCAAAGAAACGCTCCATGGGGGCGTTGTCCCAGCACTCGCCTTTACGGCTCATACTTTGTCTAAATCCGTGTTTCACAAGCTCGTTTCGGAATTTATGACTGGTGTACTGACAACCTTGGTCTGAATGAAACAACACATCCTGGGGGCGGCCGCGTAGCTCAACCGCCATGCGTAGCGCTTCGCAGGTCAGGTTGGCATCAGAAATCATCGAGAACGACCAACCCACGATCCTCCGAGCGTACAAATCCAGAACGGCGGCGAAGTACATCCATCGCTTGCCGACCTTGATGTAAGTCACGTCGCCACACCACACCTGGTTAACCGCCGTTACATCAAATTTTCGCTTGAGCACGTGCGGCGCCACCAATGCCTCAACGCCCGGCGACTTGTACTTATGGCGCCTGCGCTGACGACTAGCGATGCCAGCTTCGCGCATCAAACTGCGAGCCATATAACGTCCGATACGATGCCCTTTGGCTTTTAGCTCCTTGGACAAAGTACGTGCGCCGGCCGACTCTCTGGACGCCCTGTGGTGCTTGACCAGCGCGGCTTTGAGCTTGTCCCGTTCAGGATTTGCTCTGCCTTGGCGCTGGCGCCAGGCGTAGAAACTACTGCGGTTGATCCCAAACGCCCGGCAACACCTTTTAACGCCGTATTGCTCGTCCAGCTCATTGATCAGCGTGAATGATCTTTGGCGTCCAAAAGCAGGAGAGCACTGGCCTTTTTTAGGATTTCAATGTCCAGGTCTTTCTCCCTGAGTAGGGCTTTGAGCCTCTGGATTTCTCGCTGATCAGCGGTAATCGCCTTGGCCCCTACCGGGGTCGAACCCAGGCGTTCTTTTTGCACTTGATCGACCCAGCGGCGTAGAGCAGTGGGGCCGATATCTAGGCTGGCACAGACCTCGGTAACCGGCTGGCCTTCATCCAGCACCATGCTGGCAGCCTTGAGCTTGAACTCACTCGAATAAGATTTACGCATATCCAAACACCTCAGATTTGGGCGCTATCATAACGCCCGATTGAAGTGTCCAAAATCATTAGGCCAGTTCA
>NZ_NKRF01000087.1:0-121534 GCF_003408955.1 Pseudomonas sp. GL93 | reverse complement strand
CCGTTGTTGTAGATCTGTAGTTTTTTTTTTTTTTCAAAGAAAAAGACGGCATAGGAGATAGCGGAGCGTCTGGTGGGCTCGGAGTGGTGTATAAGAGACGGGTGGGGGGGCGGGCTTGCCCGCGAAGGCGGTGTATCAGCCCATACATTCGGCGACTGACACACCGCATTCGCGAGCAAGCCCGCTCCCACATTAAATCGGTGCATGACTTCCGGTATCTGAGTTTCATAGGGTTATTACCATGTCCCAAGACCGTCGCTACAGCTTCGAGTTCTTCCCGACCAAGACCGATGCTGGGCATGAAAAACTGATGGCGACTGCCAAGCAGTTGGCCAGCTTCAGCCCTGACTTCTTCTCCTGCACCTACGGCGCTGGCGGTTCGACCCGTGATCGCACGATCAACACCGTGTTGCAGCTGGAAAGTGAAGTCAAAGTTCCCGCCGCTCCGCATTTGTCCTGCGTGGGCGACAGCAAGGCCGACCTGCGTAGCCTGCTGACCCAATACAAAGCCGCCGGCATCAAGCGCATCGTTGCCCTGCGTGGCGACCTGCCATCGGGTATGGGCATGGCCAGCGGTGAGCTGCGCTACGCCAACGACCTGGTGAGCTTCATCCGCGAAGAAAGTGGCGATCACTTCCATGTCGAAGTCGCCGCTTACCCGGAGATGCACCCCCAGGCGCGCAATTTCGAAGACGATTTGCAGAACTTCGTGCGCAAGGCCAATGCCGGCGCCGACAGCGCAATCACCCAGTATTTCTTCAACGCCGACAGCTACTTCTACTTCGTCGAGCGTGTACGGGCGATGGGCGTGAATATCCCGATCGTGCCGGGCATCATGCCGATCACCAATTACAGCAAGTTGGCGCGCTTCTCCGACGCCTGCGGCGCCGAGATCCCTCGCTGGGTGCGCAAGCAACTGGAAGCCTATGGCGATGACGTCAAAAGCATCCAGGCGTTCGGCGAGCAGGTCATCACCGAGATGTGTGAGCAATTGTTGCAAGGTGGTGCACCAGGGTTGCATTTCTATACCCTGAACCAGGCTGAACCCAGCCTTGCCATCTGGAACAACCTCAAGCTGCCACGTTAACGCTTGACCGGTTGTGCCAAGGCCCTCGTTCTGACGAGGGCCTTTGTCGTTTTACGTTACCCACGGAACCCCGCAGTCCATGAATACAGTGCCCCCGACGTCCCGCCCGCAACTGGTCTACCTGGTCTTCGGCGCCGACACCTACCATCAGGAAGCGGTATTCAGCATCGCCAGCGCACTGGCGTTCCTGCAGGACACGCCGGACGCGAACATCGACATTCAGGTATTCAGCGACAACCCCGAGCCTTATCGCTTGCTGCCGGTGCGCGTCCGCCCGTTGGACGAGGCCACCCGCAAACGCTGGAGCGAGCCCCACGGCTATCACTTTCGCACCAAACACGTGGTGCTGCGCCAGGTGCTGCAAGAATCCCCGCTGGCACTGCTCATCGACACTGACACCTTCTTCCATCATTCGCCCATGGCCCTGTTCGAACGCGTACAGCCCGGCACCCTGCTGTGCAACGCCTTCTACACCAAATACGGCGACAACCACGAAAGCATCCTCTACACCGCCCTGCGCCAGCGTCTGCTGGACATGGGCGTAGCCGACGATGACATGATGACCCTCAACTCCGGCGTCATGGGCCTGACCCAACAGGATGCGCACATCCTCGACCGCTCCATCGAGTTGATGGATGAACTGTTCCCCCACGCCCAGGGCGCCTACACCCTGGAAGAGTTCTGCCTGTCGATCGCCGCCTACCGTACCGTCAAGGTGCGCGAGTGCCCGGACCTGATCCACCATTACTGGAGCCGCAAACAGCTGTTCCGGGCCAAGGTCAAGGCGTGGATCGCCAAGCACGCCAGCGCGCCCACCAGTGCGCAGGCCCTGGCCGATACGCGTCAGGTCTCCTCGCACCTGCCGCGCCCGCCGCGTTTTCAGCGCTTGATGTACAAGCTGATCACCCTGCTGCTGCCCAAGCACCAGCAACAGTTCATCCGCGAAATCCTTTACGGCTGCTACGAACACGAAAACGAGTTCGACCAGGCCTGCGGTCCGGTTTGGTGGGACAAGGCCCGACAAAACCAGGAAGAACGCCAGAAGCGCCCGGTTGATGCCCACCAGTTGGAACACTGGTTTGCCAACCCCGTGGTGCGCCTGATTCTGGGTGAGCGCCGCGCCGCGATCCACGAACACCTGCTGAATGCTCCCGCAAAGTAAGACCGCCCGCCAATGCGCGTGCCAGAGCTTCTCTTTCTTCGGGGAGCGTCGTAACCTCAGGGTATGCCCGTCCTCTTCAAGCTGTTGACCGCTGTGTTGTTTTCTTGCCTGAGCCTGGCCGCTCATGGCGAGAAACTGCGCATTGTCACCGAACCCTGGGCGCCCTATGTCTACGAAGACAACGGCATCATGGCCGGCCTGGATTATGAAACCACCCTGATCGTGTTCCAGCGCCTGGGGGTGGAGGTGCAATGGCAGTTCCTGCCCTGGAAGCGCTGCCTGGCGATGCTCGACCAGGGCCACGCCGACGGCGCGCTGGATATCTTTCACAGCCAGGAGCGCGACGCGTCGCTGCTCTATCCCAGCGAGCCGTTGTCGGAAGTCGAATTCGTTTTGTTCTATGCCAACGAACGCCCTCACCCCGCCGCCACGCTCGACGACCTGCGTGGCCTGACGGTCGGCGTTTCCCCCGGCTACCTTTATGGCGACGTGTTCAGTGGGTCCAACACCTTCCAGCGTGAACCCGCCCCCAGCCATGAAGCCAATTTTGGCAAACTCATGTTGGGGCGTGTCGATCTGGTAGTGACTGACCGGCGCGTGGGACACCACGTGATCAAGGCGCTGGGCCTGGAAGGTAAAGTCAGCCAGGCGTCGGTGGTGGTCAGCCGCCAGCAGCAATTCCTTGCGGTACGCCGTGGCGCAGGCATGGATCTGCTGGTGCAACGCTTTGCCGCCGAGCTCAAGCGCTTCAAGCAAGAGCCCGCCTATGCCGCATTGAGCGCCAAATATGGCCGGATGCACGAGCAACCGGTGCCAATACCGGCCCCCGAACACGCCGTTGAGCAGCAGGAAAGCAGCGCGCGGTGATTGCTCTGTTATACTGCGGCCTTTCCGCCAGGCTTACGCCCGGCCGCTCGGGTCTTGAAAACGGCACCCAACCCAGCTACTGCGCAGCTTTGCAGCCCGCGCGAGCCGGTGGAGTGCCCGCCAGACACAGCAGGACCGGACGGGGTTGCGCTCCCCTAAGCGCCATTCACGCCCGGCAAGATTATCCCTTTGGGCCAAGCCCTAACTAAAACAGGATTACTCATGTCCTTTGCTTCCCTCGGTCTCTCCGAGGCTTTAGTCCGCGCCATCGAGGCAGCGGGCTATACCGAGCCTACTCCGGTGCAACAGCGGGCCATTCCCGCCGTGTTGCAAGGTCGCGACCTGATGGTTGCGGCTCAGACAGGTACTGGTAAAACCGGCGGTTTCGCCCTCCCGATCCTGGAGCGGTTGTTTCCCAACGGTCACCCGGACAAATCCCAACGTCACGGCCCGCGCCAACCGCGTGTACTGGTCCTGACCCCAACCCGCGAACTCGCCGCCCAGGTGCACGACAGCTTCAAGCTGTATGCCCGCGACTTGAAGTTCGTCAGCGCCTGCATCTTCGGCGGTGTCGGCATGAACCCACAGGTTCAGGCCATGTCCCGTGGCGTCGACGTGCTGGTAGCTTGCCCGGGTCGCTTGCTCGACCTGTGCGGCCAAGGCAGCGTCGATTTGTCCCACGTGGAAATCCTCGTGCTGGACGAAGCCGACCGCATGCTCGACATGGGCTTTGTCCATGACGTGAAAAAGGTCCTCGCCCGCCTGCCGGCCAAACGTCAGAACCTGCTGTTCTCGGCAACGTTCTCCCAGGACATCACTGCCCTGGCCGGCAAGCTGCTGCACAACCCGGAACGCATCGAAGTCACGCCGCCAAACACCACGGTCGAGCGTATCGAGCAACGCGTATTCCGCCTGGCCGCCAGCCACAAGCGCTCGCTGCTGGCGCACCTGATCACTCACGGTGCCTGGGAACAGGTGCTGGTGTTCACTCGCACCAAGCACGGCGCCAACCGCCTGGCGAGTACCTGGACAAGCACGGTCTCACCGCTGTTGCCATCCATGGCAACAAGAGCCAGAACGCACGCACTAAAGCCCTGGCCGACTTCAAGGCCGGTACCGTGCGTATCCTGGTCGCCACCGATATCGCCGCGCGCGGCCTGGATATCGACCAACTGCCACACGTGGTCAACTTCGAACTGCCAAACGTCGATGAAGACTATGTGCACCGTATCGGCCGTACGGGCCGTGCCGGTCGTTCGGGCGAGGCCATTTCGCTGGTTGCGCCGGATGAAGAAAAACTGCTGAAAAGCATCGAGCGCATGACCAAGCAGAAAATCGCCGATGGCGACCTGATGGGCTTTGATGCCAGCGCCGTGGAGGCCGAGAAGCCAGAAGCGCGCGAGCGTCCGGACGTGCGTAACCCCCGCAACCCACGCGGTCCGAAGGGCGATGGCCCGAACGGCGGTGGCGGTGGCGGTGGCCGTCGCGACAAAGGCAAGGACAAGGGCAAGGAAAAATCCGCGACCAGCAGCCGTGGCGAACGCCCGGCCCGTAAGCAGAAGCCCCGTGAAGGCACCCCGGCCCGCGAACAGCGCCAGCCGAGCCAGCCACCACGTGCCGCTGCCGACCGCGCGCCGGACGAGTTCCTTGACGACGATGTGGATAACTTCGGTAACCGCGTCGATTACGTGCCCCAGGCCAAACCGGCCCAGGGCCGTGGCCGTCGTCCAGGGGCTCCGGCACAAGGCGCAGGCGCTCCACGTAGCGGCCAGCCACAAGGCGGTCGCCAGAACGCCCCGCGCAACAGCAGCGGCGGCACCACTGGTACCCCGCCTGCCAAGCGCAGCGGCCCGCGTAATGGCGCACCGCGTGACGGCCAGGCCCGTCGCGAAGACTCGCGCAGCAACAACCGCCGTCCGGCCCGTGACGATCAGCCACGCCTGTCCGAGCCAGCCGTGCAAAACCCGCGTGGTGGCCCGGCGCCGAAGATTATCCACAAGGAGTCGAAAGCAGATCGCTTCCCGACACCTGAGCAGTTGGATCAACTGCCAGGCCGTCCTCGTGGTGAAAAACCAGCGCTGCTGACCCGCAACCGCGAGGCATAAAAAAAACCCGTATCGCGAGATACGGGTTTTTTTTGCCTGTAGGAGCGAGCTAGCTCGCGAAGGTCGTCAACGATAACGCGGGCATCCTGGTTTAACGCGGTGCCCTTGCGGCCTTCGCGAGCAAGCTCGCTCCTACATACGAAGCATTACTTCGCTTTCACACCTTCAAAAGTGATGTACAGCTGAACAGCGTCGGACTGTGGGCCTACGTCCATGCCAGCCGGGAAGAACTCTTTGCGGCTGATCGAGGTGGTGCCTTCAAAGCCGGCACGGTAGCCGCCCCATGGGTCCTTGCCCTCGCCCAGGAACGTGGCCTTGACCACGACAGGCTTGGTCACGCCGTGGAAGGTCAGGTCGCCAGTTACGTCGGCAGTCTGCTTGCCATCTGCGTTCTTGCCGGTTGGCTTGACGCTGGTGGAGACGAACTTGGCATCAGGGAATTTGCCCGAATCCAGGAAGTCTTTGCTGGTGACGTGCTTGTCGCGCTCGGCGTGGTTGGAGAACACGCTGGCGGTGCGAACATTCACTTCGATCTTGGTGTCTTCCGGCTTGGCCGCGTCAAAGCTGAACTTACCGTCCAGGTCCTTGAAGGTACCGGTGATGTAGCTGTAGCCCAGGTGGCTGATCTTGAAATCGACGAAGGCGTGCTGGCCTTCCTTGTCGATTACGTAGTCAGCGGCCATCGCCGTACCTGCGGACAGCAGTGCAGAACCGATTGCCAGTGCAGCGAGTGTTTTTTTCAACATGCTTTCTATTCCTTGTGAGTCGAGGTTGAACATCAGGCTTTGCGTCCCAGCATTCGCGTAAGGGTCGCATCACGATCGATAAAATGGTGTTTCAGTGCCGCCACGCCGTGCAAGCCGGCGAAGACCACCAACACCCAGGCCAGGTACAGGTGCACCCAACCCGCGGTATCTGCCTGGTCCGGTAGACCGGAAACCACGGCAGGAATTTCAAACAGGCCAAACACCGGGATACCGACACCGTCTGCGGTGGAAATCAGGTAACCGGCAATCATCACGGCAAACAACCCAACATAAAGGAACGCGTGCCCAAATGCGGCACCGATCCGCGTCATGCGGCTATAGCTGGCCAGCGGTGGCGGCGGCGGGCTGACCAGGCGCCAGACGATCCGCAACAGCATGATGGCGAACAGCGTGATGCCAATGCTCTTGTGCAAGTCGGGCGCATCTTTGCGCCAGGCGCTGTAGTAATCAAGACCGACCATCCACAGGCCCAAGGCAAACAAACCGAACACCACCAGGGCTACGCCCCAGTGCAGAACCATGCTGACCCAACCATAGCGGGCCGGCGAATTACGTAGCTGCATGTACTTAATCCCGTAAGAACTGTGCCAAAGACTAGCGCTTTACCTATCGAATTAAAGCGGAAAATTTTGCTTTGAAATATCGAGAAATACGATAAAGAGGCTAGGCATCATAAATTAACAAGGGATTAAGACTATCCCTGGGAAACGTGACAGACCGTCCTGCATTTACTGCGAATTTCCCCACAATGGCTTGTGACCCAAGCCACCATTGCATAGGCTTGCGCGATTGTTTCGCCTGCGCCCGCCGCAGGACCGCTTCGAGGAGATCACCGATGGGCTTGAACAACCAGTGGATGCAACGCGACCTCGCGGTGCTGTGGCATCCCTGCACCCAGATGAAAGACCACCAGCAATTGCCGCTGGTGCCCATCAAGCGCGGTGAAGGCGTATGGCTGGAAGACTTCGAAGGCAAGCGCTACCTCGATGCCGTCAGTTCCTGGTGGGTCAACGTATTCGGCCATGCCAACCCGCGTATCAACCAGCGCATCAAGGACCAGGTCGATCAGCTGGAACACGTGATCCTCGCTGGTTTCAGCCATCAACCGGTGATCGAGTTGTCCGAACGCCTGGTCGCGATGACGCCTGAAGGGCTGACACGCTGCTTCTACGCCGATAACGGTTCGTCCTGCATCGAAGTGGCGCTGAAGATGAGCTTCCACTACTGGCTCAACCGCGGCCAGCCGAACAAAAAGCGCTTCGTCACCCTCACCAACAGCTACCACGGCGAAACCATCGCCGCGATGTCGGTGGGCGACGTGCCGCTGTTTACCGAGACCTACAAGGCGCTGCTGCTCGACACGATCAAGGTGCCGAGCCCGGACTGCTACCTGCGCCCTGAAGGCATGAGCTGGGAAGAACACTCGCGCACTATGTTCCTGGCCATGGAACAGACCCTGGCCGAGCATCACGACACCGTTGCCGCCGTCATTGTCGAACCGCTGATCCAGGGCGCCGGTGGCATGCGCATGTACCACCCGGTTTACCTCAAGCTGCTGCGCGAAGCCTGCGACCGCTATGGCGTGCACTTGATCCACGACGAGATCGCTGTGGGCTTTGGCCGCACCGGCAGTATGTTTGCCTGTGAACAAGCCGGCATCCGCCCGGACTTCCTGTGCTTGTCCAAGGCCCTCACCGGCGGTTACCTGCCGCTGGCCGCGGTGGTTACCACGGAAGATGTCTACAGCGCGTTCTACGATGACTACCCCACACTGCGTGCGTTCCTGCACTCTCACAGCTACACCGGCAACCCGCTGGCCTGTGCGGCGGCGTTGGCAACGCTGGATATCTTTGAAGAAGACAACGTCATCGAGAACAACAAGGCCCTGGCCCAGCGCATGGCCACCGCCACCGCGCACTTGGTGGACCATCCTCACGTGTCCGAAGTGCGCCAGACCGGCATGGTGCTGGCCATCGAGATGGTGCAGGACAAAGCCACCAAGGCCGCCTACCCGTGGCAGGAGCGCCGTGGCCTGAAGGTCTTCGAGCACGCCCTGGAGCGTGGGGCGCTGTTGCGGCCATTGGGCAGCGTGGTGTATTTCCTGCCGCCGTATGTGATTACCCCGGAGCAGATCGACTTTCTGGCCGAGGTGGCCAGCGAGGGGATCGATATCGCCACCAACAGCAAGGTCAGTGTGGCGGTGCCGAAAGATTTTCACCCGGGCTTCCGTGATCCGGGTTGATTGCCGAAATCCTTGTAGGAGCGAGCTTGCTCGCGAAGGTATTCCAGGCGCACCGCTGCGTCGGATGTACGTTTTTCGCGAGCAAGAACTAGGCGTCCCCCTCGCTCCTACATAAACAACCTCTTCAGAGAACAGACATGAGACTGTCCCGCTTTTTCACCGACACCCCGTTGAGCCTCGGTGATCACGAACTGCCCGAAGCCCAGGCGCATTACATCAGCCGTGTACTGCGCATGACTGAAGGCGATGCCGTGCAATTGTTCGACGGCTCTGGCCAGGAGTTTCGTGGCACCTTGCTGGAAGTCGGTAAAAAACGCGTCACCGTGCAACTCACCGATAGCTTTGCCGGCCAGGCCGAATCTCCCCTGCACATTCACCTCGGCCAGGGCCTGTCCCGGGGCGAGCGCATGGATTGGGCGATCCAGAAGGCCACTGAATTGGGCGTCAACGCGATCACGCCGATCTTCAGCGACCGCTGCGAGGTACGCCTCAAGGACGAACGCGCCGACAAGCGTTTGCTGCACTGGCGCCAGGTGGCAATCAGCGCGTGCGAGCAATGTGGGCGCTCAACGGTGCCGGTGATTCACCCACCGCTCTTGCTGGCAGACTGGCTCAAGCAAACCGAGGCGGATTTGAAGCTGGTGCTGCACCCGGTGGCAGAGCCGATGATCAGCCACGCCAAGCCATCGAGCCTGGCGTTCTTGATCGGCCCCGAGGGTGGGCTGACTGACAACGAAGTTGAAGCTGCCCAGAGTGCAGGCTTCCACGCCGCCCGCCTCGGCCCGCGTGTATTGCGTACCGAGACAGCGCCTGTAGTCGCGCTGGCAGTCGCCCAGCAACTGTGGGGCGACTTCTAACCTCACCCTGTAAACCCAATCAAATGTGGGAGGCCCCACTAAGTCTTCGACATAGCGCTGTCGCGCATCAAACTGGTTCATCGTAAAGTTGAAGAACGCGTACGGGGCAAAGGCCGTAGCCGGCACTGGCGTGTCAGCACCCGAGTGGGAGAGTGGCCCGCACGGTATCGGTGTGGAATCATTGTCGGGGTGATGACAAAATCCATGTCGATCTGAGCTTTGTCGACGCACGCATAAGAGATGCGAAACGCTTCCACAAAATCCGGAATTTGCTCAATAGAGCTTCCGTAGAAAATGGGCACGAAATCAGAATCTATTCTTACTTTGGTCTGACCCCAGTCAGCTTCTGGAGAGAAATTTTCAAGCATTGGAAACTCCGGCCAAACCGCATAAAGCGCCTTGGCGAAGTTCTCGAACTCTTCATAGGTTTCGATAGGCAATGCTTCAAGAACCGACTCCTCGGTTCTTAGCAGAACCGCCCACGCAAACATATGTTTGACTTGGCTGGCTACGTTGGCAGGCCACAGATCAGATGCGCACAGGGCCAGCGCTGTATCCGTGCGTTTGTAACGCAAAAAACCTGGCGAGTCTGTTCAATACGTTTCTGAAATTCTCCACCGTTCTCTGGATCAGGCGCGCCTTGCCTGAACAAAGACTCGAAATCCTCAGGCCATAGTTGCGAATCCAGAGTTGCTTTTGCGGCCTTACGCTCGCGCTTTTCCCGAGATTTCTTTCCCATCTGACACTTCCTTTTGCATGGCTGTGGGCGCCGGTTTTGAATTGACCCGATTGCAGAGAGAGAGGCCAGACCAGTCTGATAGTTCCCGAACCATCACCTGTCCAGGGTTATACACTTCTGGTGGTGGGTCAGCCTGGCTCCTGCATATAGGTCAATTCGGCATCAGCGCGAACAATCATGGCTTTCGCGGCCTGCGCTGCTCCTGTCCTAGCTGGCGTGACACCGGCCTTTTCATGCGGCCACTCTCAACCTGTCCAGAAATGTACAAATGTTCATTGGGCCACTGCCACTGACCGGAACGATCAATGCTGTCTGTGGATAGTTGATACAGTGATAACCGTCCGGCCAACTCACTTTCCTGACCCCGACGCCAAAGGCGATAGTGTGCCTCCGGCGTCATGGTAGAAAACCTCTTTTCCAAATGAGTCGCTGCGGATAGCTCGCCCACTTGGCTCAGCTATCCGCTTTCTTGCCGCACCGACAGTGCTAAAGATGAAAGCTGGCCTTTCCCTAGGGGCCGTTCGTCGCATCGGGGCTCATGTGGGAGGGCTGATGGATTCCTGCTCCACCGCGCTTCGGTTAGAATTGTGGACTTGCAGCAGATTGGTATTTTTCGCGATTTTGCCGCATTCAGCCCTGAAAATGCGCTCTGAGCGAGACTCCGGTTTCGAAAGCCGAACGTTGGCTTGGAGTGCTTTCTGACGATCTCAGCGAACCGCAAAGCCGCTATGAGACCACACACATATATTTGACAAAGCCCGGGCTAGGCCTCCAGAATGTGTTTATCCAACGAATGTCGGCATCCAGTCCTAGGAGATGCACATTCGGCGCAGTCAGCATGAGGGGTAGCAACCCTTCTTTGGACATTGGCTACCGTGAGCTGCAACGGTTCCTTCTCTTGGCGCAACAGCCTCGACCAAGAGTGACCGCAAAGGGGCAACGCTCTGTAATCTGTTGGAAGCAGATCTGGCACATTTTGTCAGTAGGGCACGTGAGGGATTTCTGACCTTCCTTGTCGAAGAAACGGACTTCGGCATGCTGATTACTATCCGACGAATATTTATGGTTCATCTCGAGCCTTCGGGCTTGAGATGAACATCCGTCAGGACATGATTTGCATATGAACCCTCGCTTGACTGGCAATGAAATCGCCAAAATTCAAACGCTCCTGAATGAACATGTCCAGAAAAAGGGCCCTAGCATCTTAGGAGCTCAACTGGGCCAGTGCATCAGGCGTGCGATTTCGCCAAAATCCATCAAGTTTATCGGCAATCTTCGGAGCCTCGTGGATAACGAGCTTCGAGAGCTGCTGTCTTTCGTTGAGGCGCTACCCTCCGATTCCCTGTACTTGGTTTCCGGTCCTGGTCAGGGCCCTATCACATTCAACCCCGAATTTGTGCCTGCTGCAGGCGCGAAGCTCTGGGAAAGCTTCTCGAACCCGACGATAGATTGCCTGGTTGGCGTTGACTCGGCTGGTGTGACTTACGTCACGACGTCTGCTAAGCCGTTTGGTGCCGATTTTACACTGCTCAGAAAGATGACCTCGGATGAGTTTTACGACCTCGCCCAGGTTTTTGCTAATGAGCAGAAGGATATTCCACTTCAAGCGGCGCTGTACGAGGCGCTCGATCATCCCAACTTCTATTCGAAGTGGATCGCTGCTCTGCGAGCACATCGCTCCACGGCCAACTTCCTACGAACTTGGGAGATCAAGCGCACTGAGTTGGTGATAGCGCGGCTACAGGAGGAGCTTGAAAGGGCTGGCCTGGGAACTGCTCGGGCGGTTGTTATCGCCAACGATATTCGTCCCAAGCCTGCTCGGTCGGTCGCCAAACCAGCCGCAGTGCCCGCACCAAAGACTGCTCGCCAGCCTGAAGCGCCTACGGCGGTACCAGGAGCTGAGTCGAACGATCTTGAGGAACTGCGCGCGGTAATGCACCGGGCGATTGATAAGATGTCCCTCGCTGACCTCAAAGACATTCGCGTTCCTGCAGGTTTGCTGCTCGAAATTTTCCAAGAGCAAGCGGACTGAATGATTCATGCGGCCATTGTTGATTATTTCTGAAGCCCGACAAGCTAATCAGATCTCAGAAGTTATCCGCAGGTATGGTCATCCTCAGGCCATAAGCCGCTTCATTCGTCGCATCGAGGTGGATCTCAATCTTGAGGTTAACCCTCAGCACTTCCACTACGAAATCATGAAGGTGTTGCAAGACCAGATGCCTGCTGGAGCACGGCAGGGCTACCTGATCTGCGCTACGCATGACATCGAAAGGGAGTTGAGGCTCAAGGGGTTTCTCAAAACCCAGCAGGCAGAATTCCAGCTTTACAATGCGCAGGAACTCGCGAAGGTTTTTCCTGCCGGTGGGCAAGCTAAACCACAGTTGGCAAAGATCATTGCCAATTGTGGTTTGTCGATTGATGCCGCAGCGCTCAGCATCATTTCCAACTGGACTCACTCGCTGATCGACATCAATGCGCTAACCGCGTGGAAAGGTCAGTTCGGTCGTCTAGGAAAGCTCTCTTGGTTGGCTGACGCGATCCTGGCGAGGGTGGCATTGATGACCGCGCCAGAATTGGGTGAGATTTTCATGAACTCCCCAGTGATGGACGCTGAGATCGCTGCATTTAACAAGGATCGTCGCGGCGCGGTCAAAAGCGGAGACATCCTGGCGAATCTGTTGAATAAGAGGCGTCCAGATCTAGAGCTACTTGATTCACCTGCCGATGCCATTGCGAAATTTCCGAATGGCAATGTAGTGGTGGTTGAGGACGGGCTGTGGAGTGGTACTGAGCTCATCGGTGTGTTTGACAGTCTCCTTGGCCGGCGGGCTGGTCGAGAAAAGACCAAGCCACTCGACGATCCTAGCCTTCTGAAGGGGGTGTCGCTTACTCTGGTCTTCGGCATGAGTACTGACTATGGCGAAGCCATGGTAAGGCGCTACCTGCAGGACGAAGGCCTCAACAATATCTCCATATTCAGTGCTAGCCCATTGGAGTTGGCATCGCCGACACTGCTGACGAAAATCGGTGACCCGGCGTTCCCGATTGACGGGCTGCGTGCGAACGGGCCCATGGCCGGCGACATTAATCCATTCCTGATCAGCAGCTTGTCTTCCGCGCTTACACCTGATCAGTGCGAAAATGCTCGCTTGTTCTGCAATTCGCTAGGTCGTCAATTATGGGTCAATTATCTCACTCAAATGAAGACCCTGAAGGACTGGGACATGTGGCCTGACGAGAAGCTGGATAACTGTGCCCTGGGTATGCATGGTCTGGGGCTGACTCACGCATTCGGCCACTCTGTGCCAAAAGCCAGCCTTCCATTACTGTGGGGCAGTGGCCCTGTTCAGTGGGGTGGCAAAACGATTGAGTGGAAGCCGCTTTTCAAGAACGCCTAGGTTGATTGCCTAGCGTAGCCTCAAGCCCTCATGGCTTCCCCGCTGGCATATGCCAGATCTTGTGCACTGCTGAAGTAGAGATCCCGAGCTTCCAAGATGTCTCCTTCCGAGGACGCCCTGAGCTTTGTACCTTAGGCTCTGTACGAAGAGAGATGTCGCAAACACCGCATGGAACGGGCCAGTGAGACCATGGCTGCATAGCTTTTCGCGAGCTTGTCGAAGCGGGTCACTAGCCGGCGGTTCTCTTTCGCCACGTATCTGCAGGCGCGTGGTGGCCCTCATCGATGATGATGAAGTCGAAGAAATCGGGCGACACGTGCTGGGTTATCGGGGTTGTTATCTGCGAGACGGATATCAGGACATCAAGGAGCAGCGCAAATTTCAAGAGCGGATCTCCGACTCTCTGCTGGAGCACTACTCCAGAGAGGCGGTGGCCGTTTTATTTTTCATGACGAGATCAGGAAATTTCAAACGTGCAGAGACTAAGTGGGTGGATTGGTTTCCCTTCATTGATGCTCGTTCCACTGCCGTCAATCCAGCAAGGTGGCCTGGTTGCTGCCCCCCCCTCAATACATCCCAAAGAGTAAAAAATGACAGAAGTCGAAAACCGCGGCTCGATCTTCATCTCCTACGCATGGGGCAATGGATTAGAAAACAAGGAATGGGTACGTCAGCGCATCGTCAGCAGTTTGGACTGGAACCACGACGTATTTTGGGATCGAGACAGCATTGCCTATGGCGAATCGATCGACGGCGTTATTGCCCAGGCGCTGACCAAACGTCCGATACTGATCCTCTGCCTATGCGATCAGGATTATGTAAGGGCCGCTCACCAAGAGGGCTCAGGCCTCTATCGCGAGCTGCAGATGCTGACCAAGATTGCCGACGAGCCTGGAGTACGGATCGTCCCGCTCATTCTTGAAAGCGGATGCATCGACAAACTTCCTGAGCCTTTGGCTGGTCGGCTATACCTGAATCTGCAGCCATTACACCAACTGAACATCGATATCGGAATGGCCTTAATGAGTGCTGCCGAAGGGATGACACCGGCAAAGGTACAAAAAGGCATCAACGCCCAACTGGCCGCCTTCAAATTACGCCAGCGTGCGCTGAACTTCCTGCGCAAGCGCCCAGTGACGATCTGGGGCAATGGCCGCACTCACGAGGTGATGGTTTATCGAGAAGATGCAGCCCCCCAACTATTGCTCGCGCCGCAGTGGATGTGGGAAAGCGATAACTGGAACTACATGCTCAACGATGACGCTCCAACGTTCTGCCCAACCAAGGGGCGCTGGCACTGGGAACTATCGTCCTCGTCAATCGATATGCGCCCGCTCGCCACTGCACTGTTGTCGGTTTTCTTTGAGCAACTCGCCGGCGAGAACGAACAAAGATTTCTAAACCAGGGAGGCATCGTCCTCGCCAACACGTTCTTCAGAACAGTCTTGATTACCGAGCCATTCACTTTCAACGCGGAAGATATCGTTGGCTTTCTGATGCGGCGCGATGAGGGTTACGAAGCATTGGAAATGCTATTGAACGCGGCAGATACGGATGTCGAAGTCGCTTAGCTATCAGCAGAAACTTTAAACGCAGAACAATAGGCCGTTTAGAGATCCCGTGAACGGCCGCCATCAATCAGCGCGATGCACCGCAATGCGCTCGCATTCGGGAAGGCTATAAAATATCCTTGCTTATGGATGTATCCAAACTGGTAGCTTTTGCACCGGCGTGGAGATAGTTGGGGCAAGAGCGTTTTGCTTACTTTGCCGCTTTTGCAAAGTGAGCCGCCGCTGAACACTAAGTGGCCGTTACCTAAATAACGGATATGTACGCGCTCCGATCCAACATCCCAGTTGGCTGCCAGGCCGTCTTCGCAGGCAAGCCAGCTCCCACATTTTGATCGCGGTGCGTCAGTTAGATCAGCGTCGGATGTCAGGCCGTCACGGGAGCAAGCTCCCTCGCCACAGGTCCAGCGTCGCCTCGAAGTTGTGTAGATACCTATGCTGCGATAGCGGTCTTCCAGTTACAGATTAACTGCCTGAACCACCGCTATCGCAGGCAAGCCAGCTCCCACAGTGTGATCGGGTTATCAACGTTTCACTCCACCGGGTTACTCACCGGCTTGGCGATGATCGCCTTCAACTCGCTGGTCATCGGGAACTCCAGGTTCAAGCCCTTGGGCGGAATCGGCTGCTCGAACCAGCGCTGGTAAATCCCGTTGATCTCTCCCGAGCGGTACAGATCGCCCAGGGTTTCGTTGACCACCGCCAGAAACTGCGGGTCATCCTTGCGCACCATGCAGCTGTAGATCTCCCGCGATTGCTCCTCGCCCACCACCACCCAATGATGCGGGTCCCTGGCCTTGGCGCGCTCGCCATAGAGCAACGCGTCGTCCATATAGAACGCTACCGCCCGGCCAGTCTCGAGCATCTTGAACGCTTCGCCATGGTCCTTGGCACTGATCACGAACATATTGGCTTTGTGTTCAGCGTTATAACTTTTGAGGAAGCGCTCATTGGTGGTGCCGGCAGTGGTCACCACATTCTTGCCCGCAAGGTCGGCAAAGCCTTTGATCCCGCTGTCCTTGGCCGTCAGCAACTGGCCCTTCACGTAGATAAACCCGTAGGAGAACGCCACCTGCTTCTGCCGTTCAGCCGTCACGCCGGTGGAGCCGCACTCCAAATCGACAGTGCCGTTCTGCACCAGTGGGATGCGGGTTTGGGACGTCACCAGGTTGTACTTCACCTTGAGGTCGTCCACTGCGGTTTTCTGCTGGATACGCTCGACAATCTTGTTTGCCAGGTCCACCGAGTAGCCCATCGGTTTACCACTGCTATCCCCCACGTAGGAAAACGGCACCGACGCATCACGGTAGCCCAGGGTGATGGACTTGGCGCTGGCGATCTTGCTCAAAGTGCCCTCCAGCGGCGCTTCGGTTGCATGCGCCTGCGCGCCCCACAAAAGGCCCAGGGTGCAGCCGGTCAACAGGATCTTTTTCATTGTTATTCTCCGTTGGACTTTGAGGTTATTTACGTACTGCAATCACGCTGATTTCCACCAGCACACTCGGCCGCGCCAGCTCTGCTTGCAAGGTAGTGCGGGTGGGCGCCATGCCTGGCGAGAGCCATGCGGACCAGACTTCATTCATCGGTGCAAAACCGGCACCGATGTCCTTCAGGTAAATCGTGGCGTTGAGTAAGTGGTCCTTATCGCTGCCCGCCTCGGCCAACAGCGTGTCGATCCTGGCCAGCACTTCCCGGGTCTGGGTAGCCACATCCAGGCCGTCGCCCGGTACCTGGCCCGAAAGGAACACCAGGTCCTTGAACGTCACGGCACCGCTGAGTCGTTCGTTGCTATTGATTCGGGTAATGGTCATGGCTGCATCCTCAAGCGGCGCGGGGCGTCAGGCCCTGCATATCAATGGAAGGGGTGCGCTGGTCGATCAACTCGGCCAGCAGTTGGCCGCTGCCGCAGGCCAAGGTAAAGCCAAGGGCACCGTGCCCCAGGTTCAGCCACAGGTTGCGATAGCGACTGGCACCAATCAGCGGCACGCCCGTTGGCGTGGCCGGGCGCATGCCAGCCCATTCGAGCGCGTGCTGGTAGTCGCCAGCCAGAGGAAATGTCTCTACGGCGTGGCGTTTAATCAGTGCCAGTCGCGAAGGCTCAAGGCCGGTATCGAACCCCACGATATCCACCATGGCCGCGACCCGAAGTTGCTCACCTAGGCGCGCGTAGACGATCTTGCGGTCGTAGTCGGTGATGCTTACGTTCGGCGCCTTGTGTTGCGCGCCAATCGGTACGCTCAAGCTGTAGCCCTTGAGTGGATACACGGGCACCGACAACCCCGGCAGTGCCAACGCGGCACTGCGATAACCCGCAGCGAGCACCAACTGCTCGACCGGCATCACCTCGTCACCCAACTCAACGGCTTGTACCGCACCGCCAGCGTGGCGCAACCCGGTGACCTTGCGCCCCAGCAAGAACCTGCAACGCCCCGACGCCTGAAGGCGGGTCGCTAATTGCTGGCAAAAGGCGTGGCAATCCCCCACTTCTTCGTTCGGCGTATAGATGCCACCAGCAAAGCCGCCGTCCGCCAATGCGGGCTCCAGGCGGGCGCACTCAACAGGCAACAGCACCTGTTGTTGCAGGAAACTTGTCACCTTGCGGCGGGCATGTTCGAAGGTGCTGGCGCTGCGAAACATGACCAGCTTGCCGTTGCGCCGCCAGTCGAAGCCGTCCAGGCGATCATCCTCGCGCCAATGCTGCAACGTACTCTGGCTCAGGGTTGCCAGGCGCAGAAGATGGGCACCGTTACGCCTGTTGACCGAACCCCGGCACGCGCCGATAAAGGCCGCCATCCAGCGCCACTGCTGTGGGTCGAGCCGGGGACGCAGCTTCAAGGGCGAGTCACCGCGCAACAGCCAGCCTATCGCCTGCAGAGGCACGCCGGAATCAGCCAGCGGAGCGACATACCGATAGGACAACTGCCCGCCATTGGCGAAGCTGGTCTCGCTGCCTAGACTGTCGCGCGCATCGATTACCGTCACTTCATGGCCGGCTCGTACCAGTGCATAAGCACTCGCCAAGCCGATGACACCGCCGCCAATGATGCAAACCTGCCTGGCCATCCCAGCCCCCAGCCGTCGATTAAGAGGACTCAGCGTAGGGGCATCGGGCAGGCAGCCGAAAATGAATAAAGAGGAGCAGCCCATAACCTAAGGTTATAGACTAGCGTT
This sequence comes from Pseudomonas sp. GL93, assembly GCF_003408955.1. Classification (NCBI taxonomy): domain Bacteria; kingdom Pseudomonadati; phylum Pseudomonadota; class Gammaproteobacteria; order Pseudomonadales; family Pseudomonadaceae; genus Pseudomonas; species Pseudomonas sp. GL93. Next base: position 103,568 of record NZ_NKRF01000087.1, on the reverse strand, counting down.
TAGGCAGGAAGATCATGCCACTTTGGGAAGAAACGCCCGGGTATCGATAGACGTGGATTGTGCGTCGATCATTTCGGCCAATACTTGCCCACTGCCACACGCGAGGGTGAACCCCAGGGCACCATGGCCAAGGTTGAGCCAAAGATTACGATAGGCCGTGGCGCCAATCAGCGGCAGGCCAGTGGGCGTCGCCGGGCGCATACCTGCCCATTCAACAGCGGCGTCGTAATTCCCGGCCATAGGAAAAGTCTGGCGGGCCAGGCGTTTTATGACCTCCAGGCGCTTGGGCTCCGGAGCACTGTTGAACCCGACGATGTCGACCATTGCCGCGATGCGCAATTGCTCACCGATACGGGCATAGACGGTACGGCGGTCATAGTCGGTAACATTGATGTTCAACGCCGTATGCTGGTCTTCGATCGGCACGGTAAGGCTATAGCCTTTGAGCGGATACAACGGCATATGCAAGGCCGGCAAGCTCAGGCTGTGGCTGTTATGTCCGGCGGCCAGTACCAGGTTATCCACCGGCAGCACTTCATCCTGGAACTCCAGAGCCACCACCGAACCAAAGGCCTCGTGAATCTTCAATACCTTGCATCCCAGCATGAACCGGCATCGCCCGGAGGCTTGCAGATGATCGGTCAGGCGCTGGCAAAACCCATGGCAATCAGCGGCTTCTTCGGTAGGGTTGTAAATGCCACCGATGAACGTGCCCGAGCTCAATGAGGGCTCCAACCGCCGACAGTCCTCGGCCGACAACACTTGCTGCTGTAAAGGGTCGCTCAACTTACGGCGGGCCTGGGCAAAACTCTCGGAGGAGCGAAAGGTCAGCAGCTTGCCGTTACGCTGCCAGTTGAATCCTTCGAGCTTGTCCTCATGACGCCAGCTCTCCAGCGTCTGCTGGCTCAGCGCCGCCAAGCGCAGGAGATGTTGAGAATTGGTGTGATTGACCGATGAACGACAAGCGCCCAGGAAAGACGCGAGCCAGCGCCACTGCAGTGGGTCCATGCGCGGCCTGAGTTTGAGCGGCGACTCGCCCCGCAGCAGCCAACCGAGCGCTTTGAGTGGCATGCCAGCATCCGCAAGTGGCGTGACATACCGATAGGAAAGCTGGCCGCCGTTGGCGAAGCTGGTGGCGCTACCCAGGGTTTTCTGCCCCTCGACCAGCGTCACATCCATTCCCGCACGTACCAGGGCGTACGCGCTCGTCAGGCCAATCACACCCCCACCGATGATACAAACCTGCTTTGCCAAAGTGTCACCTCACACGTCACGAAACTAAATCGAGACTAAGGGTGAGTGACAACGCTTGCACAATGAATAAAAGTAGGACGTCTATAAACCAGGGTTATGCCTTTATGCGTCTACGTCATATCGAAATCTTCCAGGCGATCCGACAGACCGGCTCCGTCAGCGGCGCCGCGCAGTTGCTGCACGTGTCGCAACCGGCGGTGACCAAAGTGCTGCAGCACGCCGAACTGCAGCTGGGCTTTCCCTTGTTCTTGCGGGTTCGCGGCAAATTGCAACCCACGCCGGAAGCCCTTGCGCTGGAAAACGAAGTCGAGAAAGTCACCGAGACCCTGCAAGGCGTGCGACGCCTGGCAAGAAGCCTGCGCCGCGACCCAGGGCAAAGCATACGTATCGGTGCGATCCCGGCACTGGCACTGTCTTTGCTGCCACCCGCGATTCTGGAGTGGACGCGCGACTATCCGAACATGACCTGCGAGCTATCCAGCGACCATAGCAGCGAACTGGTGCAAAAGCTGTTGGTGCGCGAAATCGACCTGGCACTGACCCTCAACTTCTCCGGCCATCCAGGGTTGACCTCCCAAGTGCTGGCCAACGGCGCATTGGTCGCGCTGGCCTCCAAGGGGTTCTGGCGCGACGACGAGTTGAACCAGCCGTTGCCCTTGGCGGACCTGGCGGGAGCGCCGTTAATTGGCCTTTCCAGCGCCGATCCGTTGGCGGCAAAACTTGCTGGCTACCTGGAAAATGTCGAGCCCGCACCTCGGGTCACGATCTCCGTACAGACCTACTCCCTGGCCCGCGCGATGGTGGAATCCGGTGCCGGCCTTGCCGTGATCGACCCTTTTACGGCCCTTGGCGCCTCAACGGCCACCACCTGTATCCGCCCATTCACCCCGCCGCTGCCCATCCCCTTGTACGCCCTGACCCGCGCCGGTGCGCCACCGCCGCATATGTTCGCTCACCTGCTGCAGATTTTCGGCACCCGGGCGCGTGAGTTGCTGGACCTTGCGCAGCTCAAAGCACGTAATGCATGATCGCCACGAAATGCAGCAGGCTGCCGCCAATCACAAACAAATGCCAGATGCCGTGGGAATGGCGCAAGCGATCCTCCAGGGCAAAAAAGATAATGCCTACGGTGTACAGCACCCCACCGGACGCCAGCCAGATAAACCCTGCCGTGCCCAACGCCGCCATCAGCGGCTTGACCGCTACCAGTACGATCCAGCCCATCACGGCGTAGATCACGATGGACAGAATCCGCGCCTCCGAACGCGGCTTGATCTCCTGCAGGATGCCGATCACCGCCAGCCCCCACACAATCCCGAACAACGTCCAGCCCCACGGCCCGCGCAGGGTCACCAGGCAGAATGGCGTGTAGCTGCCGGCTATCAACAGGTAAATAGAAAAGTGATCGACCTTCTGCATGATCGCTTTTCGCCGGCCTCGCACGCTGTGGTACACCGTTGACGCGCTGTACAGCACCATCAGGGTAAAGCCATAAATCGCCACGCTGACGATTTTCCAGGGGCTGCCGTCCAGGCTCGCCACTACCAACATCCACACGGCGCCTATACAGGCCGCGACTGCACCGAGCAAATGGCTCCAGGCGTTGAATCGTTCCCCGTGGTACATCTGTCACTGACCTCCCGTAACCCTCAAGAACAGGCGGACAAGCGTCCAGCCTTGCGCATCAGAGTGCAAGCGGCACATGACGTTCCGGCGACGACAGCCGCATTTACGGGCACAATCGAGCGCAATCGAACAAGAGCCCAAGGCCATGCTGATCGACGAAGAACTCACCCTCAAGAAGCTGGAGATCTTCCTGGCGTTCATGCGCACCGGCAACCTGGCCCGCGCCGCCGCCGAGCTGCAAACCAGCAATGTCAGCGTGCACCGCGCCATTCACTCCCTGGAAAGTGCCCTGCGCTGCCCGCTGTTCAAACACGAGGGGCGCAACCTCACCCCGCTGGAAAGCGCCTACGTGCTCGAAGAGCGTGCGCAGAAACTGGTGGCCGACGTGGTCGACAGCGTGCGCCTGACCCGCGAAGCCGCCGGGTTCTCCGCCGAACGCTTCAAGCTCGGCTCGCTGTATTCGCTGACGGTCAAGACCGTGCCACAGTTGATCATGGGTCTGAAAATCAGGCGCAGCGAACTCAATATCGACCTGATCCTGGGCTCCAACTTCGACCTGCTCTACAAGCTCAAGAACATGGAGGTGGACGCGATCCTCATCTCCCTCGACGAACACGCCCACGACCCCGACTGCGAGCAGATCGCGCTGTTCAGCGATGACATCTTCCTCGCCACCCCGGCCGATTCGCCCCTGGACCGCAATCAGGAAATCGACCTGGCCGACGTGCGCGATGCCACCTTCATCACCCTCACCCAGGGCTTCGCCACGCACCAGGACGGCAACCGGGTGTTCCATCAGGCCGGGTTCGAGCCGAAGGTGGCAATGCAGGTAAACGATATCTTCACCTTGCTGAGCATGGTCAGTTCAGGGGTGGGTTATGCCCTGCTGCCAGGGCGGATCGCAGCGGTGTATGAGAACCGCGTGAAGCTGATACCGCTGCAGCCCAGGTATCGATTGCAGCAGCAGATCGGCGTGGTGTTCCTGAAAGCCAAGGAGCGCGATCCGAATTTGCTGGCGTTGTTGGCGGAGTGTCGGATGTATGCCAACCGCCAGGTTTGAGAATGCCATCGGGGGCAAGCCCCCGATTGGGCCCGATCAAACACCACAATCTGCAAACCTAACCAACCAACCCACGCACAATGAAGTACAACAGCGAAGGCCCGAGCAAACACCCAAGCCCGGTATGAAACGTCGCCGTCAGCGCACCATACGGTACCAGCCGCCGATCCGTCGCCGCCAGGCCCGCTGTGACGCCACTCACGGTGCCGGCCAACCCACCGAACACCATCGCCGAACGCGGGTTATCCAGGCCCATCCAGCGCGCCGCCACCGGCGTGCCAACCATCACCAGTATCGCCTTGATCAAGCCTGTTGCGATCGACAGCGCCATCACATCCGAGGTCGCGCCAATCGCCGCGCCGGTCACAGGGCCGACGATGTAGGTTACAGCGCCAGCTCCGATAGTGGTCATGCTGATCGCATCGCGATAACCAAAGGCCCAGGCCATGCTTGCGCCGACAATAAACGGCAGGATCGTGCCCAGCAGCAGTGCAATCACGCCGATCATCCCGGCCTTGCGCGCCTCGGTGGCTTGCACTTCGAACGCCGTGGCGACGATGGCGAAGTCACGCAACATCGCACCGCCCATCAGGCCGATCCCGGAAAACAGCGCAAGGTCCGCCAGGCCCTTTTGCCCACCCGTAAGCGTGCCGCCGACCCAGGCCAAGACCAGGCCGATAACAATGGCAATCGCCGAGCCATGAATGCGCCCGAACGTCAGGCGCTTGGACAGCACCACGGAAATCCACATCACCACGCCAACGAACGCGAAAGCGGTAATCAGGCCGTTATGTTCCAAGCCTTTTTCAATGAGGTCCCACATATCAGCGACCTCCCGCGACGAGAATCAGCGGCTCTTCGGGCGGCAAGGGCTCGCCCTTGTGGGTGCGGCTGATCAAGGCGATGGTGCAACCACACACCACCACCGAACCAATGGCCGCGAGCACCGCAACCGGGCCGCCATGCAGCGCCGTTACTACGTTTTGCTGCGCCGCCATCGCCACCACCACCGGAATGTACATGGCGCCCCAGAAGCCTACGCCCATCTCGCAGTCCTTGGTCATGCCGCCGCGCTTTTGCATCCACAATCGCGCGCAGATCAGCAGGATCATCGCGATCCCCACGCCGCCCACGTTGGATTTTACGCCCAGCAACACGCCGAGCATGTCACCCATGATCACGCCCGCAAGCGTGCAGATCGCCAGCAATGCCACACCGTAGATAATCATTGTCGTTGTCCTCAAAGTGCTCGTTCGAAATTGTTGTTGTTGTGCTTCGAAAGCCTTGGGTATTGCTTTATCGGTGGCGGCGTTCCTCCTCTTGCAGCAGGGCCTGCAAGGTGTCCAGGCGGGCGCCTTCGCAGGCGATCACCGTGCCTTGTTCAAAAACACGGCGTGACAGACCGGTGAGCACCGCGCCCGGAGGCAGTTCGATCTGCAGGCGCACACCGCGCTCGTAGGCGCTTTGCACAGTGCCGCGCCAATCGACAACGCGGCACATGTTGAAGGCCAGGTCATCGCGCAGTTGCTCAGGGTTGTGGATAGGTCGCGCGCGCGTGCTGCTCAGGTAGGTGATGCGCGGCGCCTTGAGTGGCACGAACGCTTGGGCAAGCACCTTGGCCGGCGCTTCCAACAGCGCACAGTGGGACGGCACGCTCACTGCAAGACGCTTGGCGATGCCGCTGCCTTTGATGCGCTCGGCGACACGCTGCATCGCCGCATTGCTGCCGGCGATCACGGTCTGGTTGTCGGCGTTGATATTGGCCAGATACACCGGAGTTGCAGCGCTGTGGATATCTGCAAGCAAGGCTTCAACCGTGGATAAATCGGGGCCGATCAGGGCGGTCATGCCGTAGCCCTGTGGATAAGCCTGTTGCATCAGCTCGCCACGCAGGCTGACCAGTTTCAGCGCATCAGCGAAGTCCAGGGCGCCGGCGATGACGGCGGCCGGGTAAGCGCCGATGGACAGGCCCGCCACGTAGTCAGGCGTATGGCGCAACTGCTGGGCATGGGCAACGCCGACGATCAGCAGGCACAGTTGCACCGCACGCGTGCTCGCCAAGGCTTGCGCCGAATCGAGCCGACGAACATCTTCACCCAAGGCATCACTGGCTTCTTCCAGAACCTCGGCCGATAGCGCCTGGAGCATGCCCACGCGCTGGGCGCCCTGCCCCGGAAACACCAGGAGGCTGCTCATGCCACAGCCTGCCAAGGGTCGGGTACAAGGTGCGCGCCACTGCTGGTTTTGAGCAGCACACGACGAGATCCGCCGGCCCATTCGCGCAAGGCGACGGCGCCAAACGGGGTTTGCAGTTGCAGGTCCACGGCGCACGGTGCGGTGTCGAATTTCGCCAGCAATGCACGCGCCGCGTTGCGATCAAGCGGTTCGGGGGTGCGCAGGATCAAATCCAGGTCACTCATGGCATGCAACGCTTCGACGCCGCTCGCCAATTCAAATCCGGCGCTGCCGCTGACGCCCCAGTGATACTGCGCCAACACTGGCCGCAGTTGATGGAGCGCCCGTAGCGCCGGTAAATCCCGTGGCGAGATCACCTGGCGCAATTCTTCGGGCGCCACGCGCCGTTGCACCGCAGCAACAGGCATCACCGCCCCATAACGCTGCTCACGTAGACGCCCACGTACGCCAACCGCCACGTGACCCGCTTCGGTAATGGCACGCCGCACCACTACTGGATGACCGGCTCTCAGCGCGTCCCGCGCCCAGGCCGGAGCGCCAGCGGGCAGATGCGCGGGGGTCATGCCCCAGAGCAAATCGTGGGCGTTCACCATTGTTCCCGCAGCAGTTGGCGTACGTGGCTTGAGGCGGCGCGGTTAGTCGCACCAAGTCGTCCTTTTAAATCAGGCTGCGCGACATCTTTGATCGCATGCACCAGGCAATCGCTGACCCGTACCACATCGTCCGGCGTCGGCTGTTCAATCTGGCTCACCGACAAGGTCTCCCAGAGCAAACCCAGGCTGGCATAGCTGTCGATGTCATAGGCCATCGGCGGCACGCTGGCGGCCAGGGCTTCGAGTTCTTCGACGCTGCGCAGCGTCACCCGTGCGGCCGAAGCCTTGCCCATGGCGTGCACCATCACGCCGGGATCACGCAGGGCAATCAAGCGATTAGCCTGGTAACCGTGGGCCAGAAACGCACCGGACATGGCCTTGCCCACCAGCAGTGCAATCACCGGGTGGCCGGCCAGGCGTGCGCGAGCGTAGCTGTCTGCAGCAGCGGCAAGGGCCTGGTGGATGCCGAGGGCTTCTTCACGACGGCCATAGGCTTGGCTGGGCACATCGACGATGGCGATGATGGGGCGCTTGTCACCCGTCGCGATGGCTTCATCGACGGCCTTGGCCAGCCCCCAACCTTCCAGCAAACCGACTTCGCCATTGCGCGCACGCGGGAAGCGGTTATTCGGGTCGGTGACCACCGCGATAAAGCGCACCGCCTGTTCACCCAATACGCCGTCTGCGACTTTCAATGAGTCCGGCAAGCCCTCTACGAGTGTCGCGCCGACGCTCAATGCGTTGAACCACTGCAACCCTCTCATGAGCGTTCTCCCTGATACAGCGCGCGAACCGCAGCGGGCTCGATCTGCGCTGTGGCGTCCAGTTCGGCCAGGCGCGCCAAGTAGAAATCAGCGCGCCGGCTGCGTTGTTGTGCGGGCACACCCTGCTGCAACAGTGCGCTGACGGTCTGCTGGATCTGCGCCACATCGTCCGCCACATAACGGTCGGCCAAGCCGCTGTTGAAGCGCTGCTCGCCACCGGTAAGGCTCCAGATAAAGGGGCGGTCGCGGGAGTCGTATTCCTCCAGGCCAGCCTCCTGCTCGATCACCTGCGGGCCATTCAAGCCCAGGCGTGCTTCGCGAGTGACCACCAGGTAACTGCACAAGCCAGCCGCGATGGACATGCCCCCAAAGCAACCGACACTGCCGGCCACCACGCCGATCACCGGCTGGTACTGGCGCAGGTCGACAATCGCCGCGTGAATGTCGGCAATGGCGGCCAGGCCCAGGTTGGCTTCCTGCAAACGCACACCACCGGTTTCCAACAGCAGCACGGCGCAGGTGGGAATGCCGTTGCGGTTGTCGTCGGCGGCCAGTTCCAAGGCGCCCGCGATTTTCGCGCCGCCGACTTCACCCAGGCTGCCGCCCTGGAAGTTGCCTTCGATCGCGGCAATCACCACAGGCTTGGCGCCGAGGCTGCCCTTGGCGATCACCACCCCGTCATCGGCCTGGGGCACCACGCCTTGGCGGCTGAGCCACGGCGACATGACCCGCTGGAACGGGTCGATCAACTCGCGGAAGGTGCCCGCATCCAACAGCGCCTTGGCGCGCTGCCGGGCACCGAGTTCCACAAAGCTGTGTTTAGCGAGTAAGTCAGTCATGGCCGATCTCCTCGAAACCTTGCTCCAGGCGCAAGCGCACCACACCGGGCGTGGCACCGAAGTCGTGGATATCAATGTTCAGGGCCGGTGGCGTCTGCTTCTGGAAGATGCGTTCGAACAGGTGCTGCCAGCGTTGCTGCGCGCCATTGACCGAGGTTTGCACCTGGATGGTCAAGGTGCCGGGCGTGCCCGGTTCCAGCAGCACTTCCAGGTCGCCCGAGCCGACGCAACCCACCAGCGCACGGCCTTTGGGGGGCTGCCCGGCGGGGAATTCAAAGGATAAGGTTTCCATCACAACGCTCCGTCGAGGCGGTCGATAAACAGGCAGGCGGCCAACAGGTCGGCGGCGCCACCGGGGGAGGCATTCAAGGCCAGCAGTTGCAGGTCCAGCTCATGCAATTGGCGGCGTCCGGCCAGGGTTGCGCTGCCACCGGCGCCGAGCACGGCCTGGGCGCCCTGTTGCATGGTGGCCAGGCCTTCGATACCGGCGCGGTAGAGCACGCAGGTGTCCGCCAGGTCCGTCATGATCGCCAGCAAAGCATCCAGGCGGGCGTTCTGTTCACCGGCGTTTTCGCGGCGGCTCTTGTGCAGTTGCGGCAGGCCGCGTTGAGTCACCGAAGGGAAGCCGAGCTGCGCTTCTTCACGGGCACCGCGTGCGCCGTACCGCTGGGCGACCTGGGCGCCATGGCTCATGGGCCGCGGGGCGAAGTGGTCGTTGAGCAGCGCCAGTTTGGCGGCAGTCAGGGTTATGGCGCGGGGTTCCAAGGCCGCCGCGGCGGTGAGCAACCCCAGCGCCCAGATCGCACCACGATGAGTGTTCACGCCCTGGGTGGTGGCGAGCATGGCCTGCTCGCCTTCCCGGCCAATACGCCCGAGCGCTTCGCGCAGAGGCAGGCCGACTTCGCCGATGTCGAGCGCGGCCTCGGCCATTTCCTTGAACATCGGCCACAGCGACAGCGCCGAGGCGTGCATCAGCCCCAGGTGCAAATCGCTGTGGGCGCCGTTGCCGCGCCGGTCTACCAAGGCGGGTTTGGGCGACAAATCCGCTTCGTCGATCAGCGCATCGACCGCCATATCCGCCAGGCGATCGGCCAGGCTCAGTTCATGCTGTTTGAGCGCGCGCATTTACCAACTCCTGAATTTGGCGGGCGGGTTGTACAGGCCACCGGACCACTCCACCAGGTCGGCCACGCTCTTGGCGGCCAACAACTCGCGGGTGGCGTCGGTTCGGCGAATACCCAAGTCTTCGGGCAAGGCAATCAAGCCTTCGCGGCGCATGCGCGCAGTGTCCTTGGGGTTGTGGCGCATACCGATGGCGGTGACCCCGGCGACGGCGGCGATCATTGCCTGGCGTTCTTCCAGGGAGCGCGCCTTGTACAGGTAGGCGATGCCTTCTTCGGTGAGCAAGTGGGTGACGTCGTCGCCGTAGATCATGATTGGCGCCAGGGGCATGCCGCTTTTGCGGGCCACTTCCACCGCGTCCAGGGTGTCGACGAAGGTGGGTTTGCCGCCCTCTTGGAACGTCTCGACCATTTGCACAACGAGTTTTTTGCCACGCTCCAGCAAGGCCTCGGGCGCATCGTCGTGGCGCATATCCAACCAGGCCAGCGTGCCATGGCGGCGGCCGCGTGGGTCGTGGCCCATGTTCGGCGCGCCACCGAAACCGGCGAGGCGGCCACGGGTCACGGTGCTGGAATGCCCGTCGCCGTCCACTTGCAGGGTGGCGCCGATAAACAGGTCCACGGCGTATTGGCCGGCGAGTTGGCAGAACATGCGGTTGGAGCGCATCGAGCCATCGCGGCCGGTGAAGAACACATCCGGGCGTGCGGCAATGTAGTTTTCCATGCCCAGTTCGGTGCCGAAGCAATGCACACTTTCTACCCAACCGCTTTCGATCGCCGGGATCAATGTGGGGTGTGGGTTGAGGGTCCAGTTGCGACAGATCTTGCCTTTGAGGCCCAGGGATTCGCCGTAGGTGGGCAGGATCAATTCAATGGCAGCGGTGTTGAAGCCGATGCCATGGTTGAGCGACTGCACATTGTGTTTTTCGTAGATGCCACGGATCGCCATCATCGCCATCAACACATGCACCGGCTTGATATGACGTGGGTCGCGGGTGAACAGCGGTTCGATGTAGAACGGCTTGTCGGCCACCACCACGAAATCCACCCAGCTTGCGGGTATGTCGACGCGGGGCAAATCGGTGACGTCATCCACCAACTGGTTGACCTGCACGATGACGATGCCATCGCTGAAGGCGGCAGGCTCGATCAGTGCTGGCGTGTCTTCGGTGCTGGCGCCGGTGTAGATGTTGCCGGCGCGGTCGGCCATGAAACCCGCCGAGAGCACCACGTTGGGGATCAGGTCCACCACCAGCCGTGCGTAGAGTTCGATGTAGGTGTGGATCGCGCCGATTTCCAACAGGCCGTCTTCCAGCAACTGGCTGATGCGCAGGGATTGGGTGCCGGCGAAGGAGAAGTCGAGCTTGCGGGCGATGCCCTTTTCAAACAGGTCCAGGTGCTCGGAACGCCCCACGCTGGGCATGATCATGTGCAAATCGTGGAGCTTGGTCGGGTCAGCCTTGGCCAGGGAGCGCGAGAGGAAATCGGCCTGCTTCTGGTTGTTGCCCTCCAGCACCACGCGGTCGCCGGGGAGGATCAAGGCTTCAAGGGCCTCGACGATCTTGTCACTGGGCAACACCGCCCCGTCTGCGTATTTCTTGACCAGCCCGAGCCGCCGCTGCTTCTCGTCGCGCCGCCGCGTCCAGCGCGAGTCGGGGGTGATGGTTGTTGTCATGGTCGCTCCACGGGGTTTGCTGTCGTGGGCTGTACCTTAGGAGGGAATGTGGAGAGGCATCAATCAAGCTTGGTGCTGGATCGTTACGGCTGGAGTAACGGTGCAACACCACGCCTGCGGTAATACATCGATGTGCTCAATATCGAGCAAGCCACCAGACTATTTAACGTCAGTATCCAACCCGGTGCCTTGGACCATACAGAGGCAAGCGTCCCTATATAGAGCACCAAGAGCACAAGTAGTAAGAAGAATAGACCCAGTCCGACCGACTCTCCCCATTTAGCGAATTTGTTACGGCACTCAAGCAGCACAATGCTCAAAAAGGTGAACAAGAAGGTAATAAGCATGCTTCCAAGCGCATGATCAGTTGCCACTATGCGGCCAGAGAGCTTCGAAATAAGGAAAAGAAAAATCATGGACAGAGAGGACAGCCCCAACCAAACAAAGGCGTAATCAAGAATGTTGAACAACGCCAGTTTGAACTTCAACGCCTCGACTGCGTTCGGCTTTGTCACGAGTGCAACAGCCAGCAGACCGGACCCCAGCCCTCCAAGGGTCATGATGATGAAGTTGTTTAAAACATTAATTGTGTCTTCGGGAACACCGATCAACTGGATAAGCAGTAGGATAATCACTGCACCTACAGTGGAAATCATGGCCCCCCATAGCGCACCACGCCCCTCAGCCAATGACCTGACTGCGGACGCTGTTGCGGTCACTGTCAGGACCCATAAGATCAAAGCGCCGGTAACCATGTTGTAGAGAAATGAAAAACTGTTGCCTACTGCGCCAAGAAATTCCATCACGCCCACATCACTCCATCCCTAAAACTGATTCCTCCTTATCGGCCGTAGCACATAAAGCTTGATGTGGGAGCTGGCTTGCCTGCTCCCACATGGGTCGGTGGTGTTGGTTAGATAGCGGTCCCAAAGAGGGAATGATCAGTCCCTTTTTGGGACCGTTTCAGGTTGTTGGCGACGGGCTGACTTGCTCCAGCGCTCTATCGACCAACAACTGCCCCAACTCTGCCATTTGCTGAATCCCCAGCATGATGGCGCGCTGGGAAGTGTCCAGGTCGAAGGCCAGGTTGCAGGTGAGCGCATTGAGCGAGGACAGGGTTTCGCTGGCATTGACCAGTAAGGTTTCGGTGTGTTGGTGGACTTTTACGGTGAAGAGGGGTGGATTGGGCGTAGGTTTGACCATGATTTACAGCTCCGATATGTGATGGAGGCTGCCCTCTTCCGCTTGCACGCGGATAAGGTGGCAGCCGTGCGCAGGTGTGCAAGACCGGGCATATCGGACCCCGGCAGATTCCGAAGATTCTCCCACGCACAGCCGCCATAACGAGTACGGCAGGCATAAAAAACGCCCGCTTGCAGGAAAAATCTGAGCGCCAGCCCATCACAACACCATCATCACCTTGACCTTCCCCAGGCCCTCCAACGCATAACTGTGGTACTCATACACTTCTCCCTGAATAACCAGATGCAGGGCGCCACCCACATTATTGACTTGAACATCTGGCTCTTTTGTTTTGAGAAAAGGAGGTGCAGACACTAATGCGCTGAGTATTTCCTGATCACTTCCCAAATCCTTATGCACGTAGTACCTGTAGGAAAACCCCACCGTCGCGCCACCTTGGCCATCTCGCGCACCATAGATCGACATACCGTTGCCCAGGGAATGCTTCAACACCACTTCATCCAGGTCCGGTGTTCCGGGCGACAGAACCCAACTGCCGCCGATATAGATCAGGCAGATCACAAGCAGGCAATTACGCAGAACAGGTATGAGGCGCTTAGTGGCCTTGCGAAATGGCATATTCGATACCTCTTCTTATCCAATATTGGTCCCGTGGATCGTCACCAAAAGGCTCACCGCCCCACCATGATCCAAAATCCGGACGAGTCGTTCTGGCGACGGTTTGAGCCACACCGGCGGCTCGCAGCAACACATTTTCGGGAATGCCCAGCACCGTGCCCGTGGCACCGTAATTGAAGTTACCAAAAGCTTCGTACTGACGCCCCTGCTTCTTGTAGTTCCAAGGGCCGGCCGCACGGACCTGGGAGTAAAACCAGGAATAGGCGAATGCCGAGCCGGGCTTGAGATGAATGCGTTTGCAGTTGGATATCGCCATGTTTTCAAGAATTGAAACACCGGGCGGCATTAACGGTACGGCCATTTGCGAGTCCTTGCTGGCAGTGAGGAGTGCAGAAACTAGCCACTGCACTACGGCCTGAAAACCCGCCTATTCCAAATTCAGAACTCGCCTACAGCAACTCCACCCTATTCCGACATAACTGATCGTTCCCACGCTCCGCGTGGGCATGCATCCTGTGGCGCTCTGCGTCGCCCTTGTTCTGACTGGCGGGACGCGGAGCGTCCCCGGCGGCATTCCCACGCGGAGCGTGGGAACGATCAGTCAGGCCAGGCCGGACTCTACCAGCAGCGCTTCAAGCCCCATCAAGTCCGGCACCTTCGCCACCTGCTCGCCCACTTGCACCGCCGCCAGTTCCAGCGGGCAAAGCGGCACGTCCACGTAGCTCAATTCGCTATCGAGCTTGTACGAGCGGGGAATACCCTGGATCACCAGTGCAATGAATTTCAATGTCGGCCGCCCCCCCAGTGCATTCAACACCACGATGCGTGAGCGTTCGCCCGTCATGCTGGCTTCGCCGCAGGCCGCCTCAAAGCTGATCAACGGAATTTGCCGATCGCGCCAGGTCACTTGCCGCAGATACCACGGCGGTGCATCGCTGGCCGGTTCGCCGCGCTGGAAGTCGATCAGTTCGGCCACTGCAACGTTGGGCAGCACCAGATGGCGGTCGGCCAAGGGCAGTAGCAGGCCGGTGAGTTGGCTGGTGCGGTGCTCAAGCATGGGACTTGCTCCAGTAGGCGATGCTTTCCAGCAGCACCGACTCTTGGTACGGCTTGCCGAGGTAGTCGTTGACGCCAATGGCCATGGCGCGGTCGCGGTGTTTCTGGCCGGTGCGTGAGGTGATCATGATGATCGGCAAGCGCATCAGGCGTGGGTCGTTGCGTATCTGGATGGCCACTTCGAAGCCGTCCATACGCGGCATTTCGATGTCGAGCAGCATCAGGTCCGGGGTGTGTTCTTCCAGGATGGCGAGGGCGTCGATACCGTCCTTGGCGGTGAGCACGTTCATGCCGTTGCGCTCCAGCAGGCGGCTGGTGACTTTGCGCACGGTGACCGAATCGTCCACCACCAGCACCAGCAGCGGGCGTTTTTTCAGTGGGTCGTTGAGGATCAGCGGCGCATCCACCGCCTGGGCCGGCAAGGCCGGTTGTCGGGCGCGGATGTGCGCCAGCAGGTCGATAATCAGCACCACATGGCCGTCGCCCAGGATGGTCGCGCCGGTCACGCCCTGCACCCCGGAGAACTGCGGCCCCAGGCCCTTGACCACGATCTCGCGGGTACCGGCCATGGCATCCACGTGCACCGCCACGCGGCGTTCATTGCAGTGCACCAGCAGCACCGGCACCGGCTGGTACTGGCCCAGCAGTTTCGGGCGGCTGGCGGTGTGCAGCAGGTCGCCGAGGTAGAACAACTCGTAGCGCTGGCCGCCATATTCATAGTGCGCTGGGTCTTGCTGGTAGTGCCCCGCCAACTCGTGGGGCAGCACGCGCACCAGGCCTTCGATGGTGTTGAGAGGGATCGCGTATTGGTCGTCGGCGCAGTGCACCATCAGCGCACGATTGACCGACACGGTAAACGGCAGGCGAATGCGAAAATGCACGCCCATGCCCGGCGTCGAGTCGATCACCATGGAGCCGCCGAGCTGGCGCACTTCTTCATGCACCACGTCCATGCCCACGCCGCGCCCGGAAATCTGGGTGATTTTTTCGGCGGTGGAAAAGCCCGGTTGCAGGATGAACTGCAACACATCACGGTCGCTGATCTCTTGATGGGGCGCGAGCAAGCCGCGCTTGATCGCCTTGCGCCGCACCGCGTCAAGGGGCACGCCGGCGCCGTCGTCGCGCATGTCGAAGACGATGTCGCCGCCTTCGTGGGTCAGGTCCAGGGTGATGCGGCCCTTCTGCGGTTTACCCGCAGCCAGCCGCACTTCGCGCGATTCCAGGCCGTGGTCGACGGCGTTGCGCAGCATATGCTCCAGGGGGGCCGCCATGCGTTCCAGCACATTGCGGTCCATCTCGCCTTCGGCATTGCCGACGATAAACTCCACGTCCTTGCCCAACTCGCCCGCCACTTGCCGCACGATGCGCTTGAGGCGTGGCAACATGCGCTCGAAAGGCACCATGCGCGTGCGCATCAGGCCTTCCTGCAATTGGGTGTTGATGCGTGCCTGTTGCTGCAGCAGGGTGTGGGCATCCTGGTTGCGGCGCTCAAGGGTGTCCTTGAGGTCGAGCAGGTCGGAGGCAGATTCGGACAGCGCACGGGCCAGCTGTTGCAGCTGCGAGTGGCGGTCCATTTCCAGCGGGTCGAATTCTTCGTAGCCCAGGCGTTCGGCCTCGGCTTGCTGGCGGCTCAAGAGGCGGCCCTGGGTTTCGCTGTCGAGCCGGCGCAGTTGGTCGCGCATGCGCTCGATGGTGGTTTCCATCTCACTCAAGGCAATGCGCGCATCCTTGACTTGCTGCTCGATACGCCCACGGAAGATCGAGGTTTCGCCGGCCAGGTTGACCAGGTCATCAAGCAAGTCGGCGGAGATTTTCACCATGTCGGCAGCCGGGTCGGCGACCGCTTCGGCCTTGCCAGCCGGCAGCGCCACCGGTGTGACCGGCTCATCACTGGGGTGCACCAGGCTCTTGATGCGCTCGATGAGTTTATCCACCGAACCCACCGGCAACCCCTCGGCCACGGCGTCGATCATCTGCGCCAGGCGGTCATGGCAGCCTTGCAGCAGTGCGAACAGTTCAGGGGTCGGCGCGAGCAAACCGGCGGACAGCCCTTCGTAGAGAAATTCCAGCTCATGGGCCAGATCGCCGATCGGCCCGATCTCGACCATGCGTGCACCACCCTTGAGGGTGTGCAGGTCCCGCAGCAGGGTTTCCACTTCCTGGCGACTGCCCGGTTCGGCCTGCCAGCGCAGGAGCGCGCTGCCGGAGCTGTCGAGGATATCGGCGGCTTCTTCGAGGAAGATATCCAGCAACTCCGGGTCGGCACCCGACGCTGGCGCCACCGCAGCCGGAGCTGCCGGGCTGCTGGCCTGGCGCAATTCCCGCAACCTTTCGACCAGTTCGGCACCGTCACTCAAGGGTTGCTGCTGTTGCAGTTCGTCCAACTGTTGGGCCAAGCGTTCGTGGCTGGCCATCAGTGCCTGGGACAGCTCGACAGAATAGCTATAGCGGCGATCCACCAGCCCCTCATAAACGCATTCCAGCTCCTGGGCCAAGTCGCCCACCGGGTCGATTTCGGCCATGCGCGCGCCGCCCTTGAGGGTGTGCAGATCTCGCTGCAACGAGGACAAGGGCGCAGCGCTGTCGGGTTCCAGTAACCAGCGCTTGAGCGACTGGCCGGCGCTGTCGAGGATGTCTACGGCCTCCTCAAGGAAGATCTCGACAATCTCGTCGTCCATCGCGGTGGCGTGATCCAACTGCGCGGTGGCCGCGCCCAACTCGGAGATACTCAGGGCGCGGCTGCCGTCGCTTTTGATAAGGCCCGTGGCGGACGGGTCCAAGGCTTCGTCCAGCAACGCGCGCAACGCCTGCAGCCGTGCGGGCGCGGGGCTAATTTCCTGGCCGGCGGCCAACTGGTCGAGCATGTTGATCAGCGCGTCATGGGCCTGTTCGGCCTCGTGGAAGAAGCGGGCGCTGACCGCCAGGCTGCTTTCCTCCACCGCGCCATACAGGTCGAGCAAGGCTTCGCACAACGCGTCGATAGGATGCAGGTCGGCAAGGTGCGCGCTCTCGCCCAGGGTGGTCAGTTCGTCCAGCAACGCCGTGAGCTCCTGACGGTCGCCGGGGTGTTGCTGCCAGCGGCGCAGCAGGCTTTCGGCGTCGAGCAGGATGTCCATGCCCTGGGCCAGGAAGTTGGTGATCAAGTGCGGGTCACGCTTGACGCGCAGGCCAGTCGTGGGAGCGTCGAGCAAGGCGGCAAGTTGATGCTCCAGCAGGTGTTGGGTGCTGCTGATCACGCTGGCAGCGCCGTGGATCGGCGCCAGGGGATTGTTGTCCAGGTCACGCACCCCGCGCTGGAACAGCCCTTGTGCTTCAAGCAACAACGCCACTTCGTCCTTGTCCAGCGGCACACGGTGGGCCTTGTACTCACGGGTGAGGTGATCCAGCGGGCACGCCAGTTCAGCGATGGGCAACACGCCGGCCATGTAGGCACTGCCCTTGAGGGTGTGCAAGGCGCGTTGCAGTTCATCGCTGACCTGCAACGGCACCTGCTCGGCGGCCTGTTGCAGGAAGTGGTCGAGGCTGTCCAGATGGCCCTGGGCTTCGTTGCGGAAGATCTCCAGCAGCAGCGGGTCATGGGGCTCGGTGGCCGACGTTGCAGCGCCACTGGCCAGGGCGTGGGCACGGGCGGCCAAGGCATCGACTTCATCGCGCTGGCGTTGGTCGTCGCTGGCAAAATCGGCGATCAGCTCCGGCAGCAGGGCCACGGCCTCATCCAACACCTGCTGCACCTCAGGGCCAAGGACTACGCTGTGTTCCAGCACGCGATTGAGTAGGTTCTCCACGGCCCAGGCCAGCTCGGCCAGCACCAGGGCGCGCACCATCCGGCCACTGCCCTTGAGGGTATGGAAGGCGCGGCGCATTTCGCCCTGGGCGGTTTTGTCCGCGCTGTCGGGCAGGTAGCGATGCAACACGTCGAGGACTTCATCGGTTTCTTCAAGGAAGACGTCGCGCAGTTCATCGTCAATCGGTTCTTCACCGGCCGGCGGCGGCAACAGGCTGCCTGGACGCTGCAAGGCCGGAGGGTTGAGACGTGATGCAGGGCTGGCCAACGCATCGAACTGGGATTGGTTCGGCGCAGCCTCGGTAGACAGTGCACCCTCGGGCGCGGCCAGGGCCTGGCGCCAGGGTTTTTCCATCGGCAGGTAGCCCAATGCACTCAAGCCCTGGGTGGCCAGCTCCAGGACTTTTTCCCCTGCTGCATCGGAGTCTTCAAGCATGCGTTCGAGGTAGTACTCCAGGCTGCTGACCACCTCGGCGAAATGCGCCAGTTGTGTCGCCGAAGGGGCGGCCTCGTTGATCATCAACTGCTCGTCGACGTAATCGGTGCAACCGCGCATCAAACTTGCGGCGCGCGGCAAGGGAATCATCGCCAGGGCACCGCGCACCTGGCTCAACAGCTCGGGCAAGGACTCCAGGCGCTGACGGTCCCAGTCGGCTTCGATGCAGTCGATCACCAGTTCCTTGGCTTGACGCAGGCACTGGCACGACTCGCGAATCACCAACTGATGGATCTGGGTTAGGTCGGTGGTGGGCAAGCGGCTGTCTTCACGGCTTTGCGGTTCGACGGTGCCGATCATCCCGGCCAACGTCGCTTCGACATAGAGCAACGCGCCGGCCACATCCATCAACACCGCGTCATTGGGTTCGCGCTGCCCCTGGACCAGGCTCAACACCACCGCGAGTTGGTCGATGATCACTTTGCGCGGCTGGCCGAAACCCAGTACCGCAAGGGTATCGGCGATCTGCCGCAACGGCGCCAGCAATGGGTCGAGGTCTTGGGTGTGCTGGCGATCACTGCGCACGAACAGATCCAGGCGCTCCTTGACCCGCACCAGCTCCTCACACAACGCCCCGAGCACCGAGCCCATGGCATTGCGATCCGGCCCGGCCAGCCGTGCACGCTCAGCGTCGACCACGGCGCTGTCGGGCAAGGCTTCGTCCAAGCCGTAGCGTTCCTTCAGGCTTTGCATGCGCGGCGTCGGCCGGGTGACTTTGGCGACGTAGAACAACAGGCTCTTGAGCAACTCGTCCGGCGCCGGCTGGTTGATGCCATTGATGCCTTGAACCAGCAAGCGCTTGAGTTGCTTGTCGCTGGCCTTGAGCAGGCTGCGCAACGCCGGGCTGTTGGCGACCACGCCGGTGAGCATGCCTTCGACCAGCGCCGAGGTGACCTGCCACAACGGCAGCAGCGGCGCACCCTGGCACAGCGCTTCAAGGCGTGCGAACACCCGTGCCATGTCTTCCAGGTTGCTGGGGCCGTGGTCTTCACGCAGCAACCCGGCGAGGGCTTGTTGCAGCAGGTGGCGCCATTGGCGCAACTGTTCATGCAGATCCGCCGTTGCACGTTGGGCCAGGGCTTGCTCAGGCAACGGCTCGATCGATAGCAGTTGCGGGCTGAACAGGCTGGTTTCCGATAGCAGGCTCTCACCCCGGGCGCTGCGCAGGTCGTTGAGCAGCGGTAGCACCACCAGCGGCAAGTCTCGGCGGGCACTGTGCACGCGGTCGAGGTACAGCGGCAGTTGGCCAAGGGCTTGTTGCAGCAGGCGGATACTTTCATCGCGTTGGCCAACGTGCCCGGCCTGTAGCGCAAGGGCCAGTTCCTCGATCTCTTCGGCCAGCAGCGCCGCGCCGTAGAACTCGACCATTTGCAGCGCGCCATGTACCTGGTGGATACCGGCCAGGCATTCGTTGAGGGCATCGTCGTCATGGGTTTCAACGTACGCGTCCAGGGCCGAACGGGCCTGTTTCAGGGTTTCGGCAATATCGCCCTTGACCCATTCGAGGGCCACATAGTCGTGCCGATCAACCATAACTGCTCCGCTTAGAACTCATGAGTTGCTGGTATCTCACAAACAATGGAGATCCAATGTGGGAGCTGGCTTGCCTGCGATAGCGGCGGGTCAGCAATACATCTGTATTTGACAGACCGCTATCGCAGGCAAGCCAGCTCCCACCATTGGACTGTGGCGTTCTTCAGGTCGTATTTCAATCATCGACCTGCTTGGGCGGCGGCAAGGTGAAACCCGACACCGACCTGCGCAACTGGCTGGCCATCTTCGCCAGGTTACCAATGCTTTCGGCGGTGGCGGTGGAACCCGACGAAGTCTGGGTGGTGATCTGCTGGATCACGTTCATGGTCAGGGAAATCTGCCCCGCCGATGAGGTCTGTTGCTGCGCCGCGTTGGAAATACTCTGGATCAGCGCCGCCAGGGTTTTGGACACGCCTTCGATCTCTTCCAGCGCCACCCCGGCGTCCTGGGCCAGGCGCGCACCGCGTACCACTTCGGTGGTGGTCTGCTCCATGGAGATCACTGCTTCGTTGGTGTCGGCCTGAATGGTGCGCACCAGGGTTTCGATCTGCCGGGTGGCCGCCGAGGAGCGCTCGGCCAGCCGTTGCACTTCATCGGCCACCACCGCAAAGCCGCGCCCGGCGTCACCGGCCATGCTGGCCTGGATCGCGGCGTTGAGGGCGAGGATATTGGTCTGGTCGGCGATGTCGTCGATCAGGCTGATGATGTCGCCAATTTCCTGGGACGACTCGCCCAAACGCTTGATGCGCTTGGCGGTGTCCTGGATCTGCTCGCGAATGTTGTCCATGCCGTGGATGGTGTTGTGCACCACCTCGTTGCCTTTGTTGGCGATCTCCACCGAGCGCTCAGCCACTGCCGAGGATTCGGCCGCGTTGGCCGACACCTGGTCGATGGACTGCGCCATCTGGTTGATTGCCGTGGACGCTTCGGCAATCTGCTGGGCCTGATGCCCCGACGCCTGGGCCAGGTGCATGGCGGTGGCCTGGGTGTCCTGCACCGCACCGGCGACCTGCCCGGCAGTGAGGTTGATGGTGGCGACCAGATCGCGCAGTTGGCCCACCGAATAGTTGATGGAGTCTGCGATGGTACCGGTGAAGTCTTCGGTGACCGAGGCGGTGACGGTAAGGTCGCCGTCGGCCAGGTCTTCGATTTCATCCAGCAGGCGCATGATCGCGTTCTGGTTGCGCTCGTTCTTCTGTGCGGTTTCATGCAGTTGGCGGTTGGTCTCGCGCACCATGACCAGGCCGATCAGGATGATCGAGGCCAGCGCCAGCAAGCCCAGCACGTAACCGCCGATGGTGTCGAAGCTGCGCCCGCTGGCGAGGTTTTCAAAACCGGTGGCCAGGTGCGAGGCTTCATCGAGCAGGGTTTGTGACAGGTTGAAAATATTGCTCGCCGAGGCGCGCACCTGGAACAACTGCGGCGAGGTCTCGAGAATTTCATCCACGGAGCCGGAGACAAATTCGAACAGCTCGGCGATGTCCGCCAGCCGCGCCCGGGCATCCGGGTCTTCGACCTGGGTGATACGCAGCCCCGGGTTGCCGTTGAGCATGCCATTGAGCACCACGCCAAAACGGTTGGCATCGCGACCGAAGGCATCGGCGGCCTGCACGGCGGTTTCATCCCCCGCCAGCACAGTGTTGACCGCACCCAAGATACGTTCGGCCAGCAGCGATTGGCGTTGGGCCAAGGCAACTTGGCTGGCCGGGGCGCCGCGTTGCAGCAGGATATCCACGACCTTTTCCGACTCGATCTGCAGTTGCGGCACGGTTTCGGCCAGGGTCGCCGCCACCTGGTGCAACGACAATACGGTCTGCTCGCTGGCCAGGATGGCGTCGGTGTTTTTCAGCAACGCCTCCCAGTCGGTCTGCACCGCCCGCATTTCGGCGCGCACCGCACTGGGCGCCGCCGGCAAGCCGGTTTGCGGGTCACCTTTTTTCAGGTAGCCCCAGCGCTGGGCAAAATCGTTGCGCGCATCGCCCAGCAGCTTGAACGCCGCCGCTTTTCCGGCAGCGGCCTCGGTGGCGTTCTTGGCAATGCGCTGGGACAGCACGCGCAGCTCACCGGCGTGGCCGATGTACTGTTTATCGTAGGTGGACTGGGTGTTGAGGTACGCGAAGTTGGCGAACAGCAACATGATGAACACGATCAAGGCGATAAACAGCACGATGATCTGCGAACGGCTGCGCGAAGCGGCCTGGGGTTTGGGCGTGGTAGCGGTGCTCATGCGGCAACATCCATGAAGCCAGGGGCCTGGGCCAGGGCGAAGGGGCTGAAGACTTGCCACTGAGGGTCGCCGTCGAACTGGCCCTGAATAAACGGCGCGCTCGAGGCGGCGCTCGCCACCCAGGCGTCCAATGGGAAATGCTGCATGCCTACCACCTCGTCTACCAGCAGCCCGACAAACAGGTCGTTGAACTCCACCACCAGCACCCGCCGTTGCTTACGCACCCTGGACAACTCAAGGCCCAGGAAGCCGCCCAGGTCCATCACCGGCAGCAAGCGCCCGCGCAAGTTGGCCACGCCCTTGACCCAGGGCTTGACTCCCGGCATCAAGGTGCAGCGCGGCTCATGCAACACCTCGGCGACTTCGCCCATGGGCGCCACGTAGGCGTTTTCCCCTACGCGAAAAGCGATGCCGCTCCAGCGTTGCAGGCGCGTTTCCTGGGACGGCAGGTCCGCGGCCAGCAAGCGGCAGCGGCGGTCGATGTCCAGCAGCAGCTCGAAGGCGGTTTGCGACTCGGTCATGATCGCAAGCCTTAGCCGGCCAGCACCTTGTTCAGGGTGGCGATCAGGGTTTCTTCATCCACAGGCTTGGTCAGGTAGTCTTTGGCGCCCTGGCGTGCGCCCCAGATTTTGTCGGTTTCCTGGTCCTTGGTGGTGATGATGATGATCGGGATACCGTTGGTTTCCGGCTCCTTGGACAACTGGCGCGTGGCCTGGAAGCCGTTGAGGCCAGGCATCACGATATCCATCAGCACCGCGTCGGGCTTTTCCTGGCGGGCCAGGGCCACGCCGTCCGCGCCGTTCTCGGCTTTGAGCACCTGGTGGCCATGCTTTTCCAGCATGCCGGTGAGTTTGTACATTTCAGTCGGCGAATCGTCGACGATCAGAACACGTGCCATGGTTTTCCCCGCTACATTGGTCGGCGCCAGCCCTCGTGAGGCGGCGTCAGTGTGCTTGTTCTACTGCGGCGAACCCAGGCACATAAGCCTTGATCGCCCCCAGCAGTTCTTCCTTGCTGAAAGGCTTGGTCAAAAATTGATCGACACCCACAATGCGTCCCTTGGCCTTGTCGAACAGGCCATCCTTGGAGGACAGCATGATCACCGGGATCGACTTGAACGCCGGGTTGTTCTTCACCAGGGCGCAGGTCTGGTAGCCATCCAGGCGCGGCATCATGATGTCGACAAAGATAATGTGCGGGTGATGATCGACAATACGGGCCAGGGCGTCGAAACCGTCGATCGCCGTGATGACCTCGCACCCCATGTTCTTCAACAGCGTCTCGGCGGTGCGGCGGATCGTTTTCGAATCGTCGATCACCATCACCTTCAAGGCGTTGGAATGCTGTTCCATATCTGCTCTACCATCGCCACAGCGAATCGGTTTTCGGTGTGTACTGCCTGATGTTGCACAGGATGAACGCCGCAAGCCTTGGAATTCAAGGGCTGCTGCGCCGTGCCAGCCTTTTTAGCACAGTCTCCTGGCGCAATCTATCGAGGCACCCGCCCAGTGGTTTTTCCTTGACCCACAACAGCCGCAGCGCCACTCTGACGCCACTTTTATGCGCCCCAATTTGCTAGAGGAAATCCCCCATGAGCGTTCGCGTCGGCATTGTCATGGACCCTATCGCCAGCATTTCCTATAAAAAGGACAGTTCGCTGGCCATGCTCCTGGCCGCCCAGGCCCGCGGCTGGACCTTGTTCTATATGGAGCAGCGCGATCTTTACCAGGGTGACGGCGAGGCCCGCGCACGCATGCGCCCGCTGCAGGTGTTCGCCAACCCCGAGAAGTGGTTCGAGCTTTCTGACGAAATCGACAGCCCGCGGAGCGACCTCGACGTGATCCTGATGCGCAAGGACCCGCCGTTCGACATGGAGTTTGTGTATTCCACCTACCTGCTGGAGCAGGCCGAACGTGCGGGCGTGTTGATCGTCAACAAGCCGCAAAGCCTGCGCGACTGCAATGAAAAGCTGTTCGCCACCCTGTTCCCGCAGTGCACGCCACCGACCGTGGTCAGCCGCCGCGCCGATGTACTGCGTGAATTCGCCGCCAAGCATGGCGACGTGATCCTCAAGCCGCTGGACGGCATGGGCGGCACCTCGATCTTCCGTCACCGCGCCGGCGACCCGAACCTGTCGGTGATCCTCGAGACCCTGACCGCCCTGGGCACCCAGCAGATCATGGGCCAGGCCTACCTGCCGGCAATCAAGGACGGCGACAAGCGCATCCTGATGATCGACGGCGAGCCGGTGGATTACTGCCTGGCGCGTATCCCGGCAGCCGGCGAGACCCGTGGCAACCTGGCCGCCGGTGGTCGCGGTGAAGCGCGGCCGTTGTCGGACAAGGACCGCTGGATCGCCGCTCAAGTCGGCCCGACCCTGCGGGAAAAAGGCCTGCTGTTTGTCGGACTCGACGTAATTGGTGAAAACCTCACTGAAATCAACGTCACCAGCCCGACCTGTATTCGCGAGATCGACAATGCATTTGGCACGAACATCGGCGAAATGCTGATGGCCGCCATTGAGCGCAAGCTAAAAGCCAAGTGACATAGAACAGCCGGACACACACCAACATTGCGTTATCATGCGCCACCTGTGAAACGCGCGATGTTGGTTTTCTTGTCATGACACTCCCGTCCGATCTGCCCCCCGAACTCACCCATAGCGGCGTGCGCCCGGCTGATCGTCTCGGTTTTACCCTGTTTCTCGCTGCGCTGCTTCACCTCGCCTTGCTCCTGGGCGTGGGGTTCACCCTGGTGGAACCCAAGCAGATCACCAAGACCCTGGAAATCACCCTCGCCACGTTCAAGAGCGAAAAGAAGCCCGAAAAGGCTGACTTTCTCGCCCAGGACAACCAGCAAGGCAGCGGCACCCTCGACAAGAAAGCCGTGCCCAAGACCACCGAAGTGGCGCCCTTCCACGACAACCAGGTCAAGAAGGTCACCCCGCCGCCGGCGCCAAAGCCCGAGGTCAAGCAGGCCACGCCCAAGGCCGCGGTGGCCACCGTCGCCCCCAAGCCGCAAAAAGCCCCGGCCCAGCGCGAAAAGGCCAAGACCGAACCCAAACCCGAGCCGGTGAAACCTGCGCCGACGTTCGACAGTTCGACGCTGTCCGACGAAATTTCCAGCCTCGAAGCCGAACTGGCCCATGAACAACAGCTGTATGCCAAGCGCCCGCGCATCTACCGCCTGAATGCGGCCTCGACCATGCGCGACAAAGGCGCCTGGTATAAGGACGAGTGGCGCAAGAAGGTCGAACGCATCGGCAACCTCAATTACCCGGACGAGGCACGACGCCAGCAGATTTATGGCAACTTGCGCTTGCTGGTGTCGATCAACCGTGACGGCTCGCTGTATGAAGTGCAGGTGCTGGAGTCCTCCGGCCAGCCGCTGCTGGACCAGGCCGCGCAACGCATCGTGCGCCTGGCCGCGCCCTTTGCGCCGTTCAGCGGCGACTTGAACGACGTGGACCGCCTGGAAATAATCCGCACCTGGCGGTTTGCCAAGGGCGACCGGTTGTCCAGCAACTGATCGCGCCCGCACTTGTCAGTTCGCCCCTCCAACGCCACACTAGCGGACATGAAAAACGTCAGCCCGACCTACCTCAAGCACCAATTCCTGATCGCCATGCCCCATATGGCCGACCCGAACTTTGCGCAGACCTTGACCTACATTGTCGAGCACACGGCCAATGGTGCCATGGGGTTGGTGGTCAACCGCCCGCAGGAGCTGAACCTGGCCGATATCCTTGAGCAACTGCGCCCGGAAATCGACCCGCCGGCCCGCTGCCAGGGTGTGCCGATCTACATCGGCGGGCCGGTGCAGACCGATCGCGGTTTTGTACTGCACCCCACCGGGCCGACGTTCCAGGCCACGGTAGACCTTGAGGGGGTGTCACTGTCCACGTCCCAGGACGTGCTGTTCGCCATCGCCGACGGCGTCGGCCCTGAGCAAAGTGTGATCACCCTGGGCTACGCCGGTTGGGAAGCCGGGCAGCTGGAGGCCGAACTGGCCAGCAATGCCTGGCTGACCTGCCCGTTCGACGCTGACATCCTGTTCAACACCGCCAGCGAACTGCGCCTGGAAGCGGCAGCAGCCAAGCTGCGGGTCAACCTCAGCCTGCTGACCAGCCAGGCGGGGCACGCCTGATGGCTTTGCGTCTGATCCTCGGCTTTGACTACGGCACCAAACAGATCGGCGTAGCGGTTGGCCAGGTCATCACCGGCCAGGCCCGCGAGCTGTGCACCCTCAAGGCCCAGAACGGCGTGCCGGACTGGAACCAGGTCGAAGCCCTGATTAAAGAGTGGAGGCCCGACGCAGTGGTGGTCGGCCTGCCCCTGAACATGGATGGCACCCCGAGCGACATGTGCCTGCGCGCCGAGAAATTCGCACGCCGCCTCAATGGCCGCTACAACCTGCCCTTCTATACCCACGACGAACGCCTCACCACCTTTGAAGCCAAGGGTGAACGCCGTGACCGTGGCGGGCAAAAAGGCAGTTACCGCGACAACCCGGTGGACGCCATCGCCGCCGCCTTGCTGTTGCAGGGGTGGCTGGATGAAAACACCGCTTTATTTGAATCCTGACTGACGCGGCTTGCTGCTATGCCGTTTTTGTAGGAGCGAGCTTGCTCGCGAAGAACTCACAGGCACCGCGCACTTGCAGGTTTTCACGCGTTATCGTTGACGTTTTTCGCGAGCAAGCTCGCTCCTACACACTTAACAAGGAGCCACCATGAGCTTGCCGAACCCTGCCGAACTGATCAGCCAGATGGCGATACGCCTCAAGGCGCACCTGGAACACCGCGCCATCAGCGAACCGCGTTTTATCGGCATACGCACCGGTGGCGTGTGGGTGGCCCAAGCATTGCTGGAAGAACTGGGTAGCGATTCGCCTCTGGGCACCCTGGACGTGTCCTTCTACCGCGACGATTTCAGCCAGAACGGCCTGCATCCACAAGTGCGCCCATCGGCCCTGCCCTTCGAGATCGAAGGCCAGCACCTGGTACTGATCGACGACGTGCTGATGAGCGGCCGCACCATCCGCGCCGCCCTGAACGAGCTGTTCGACTATGGCCGCCCGGCCAGCGTCACCCTGGTGTGCCTGTTGGACCTGGATGCCGGCGAACTGCCGATCAGCCCGGACGTCGTGGGCGCGACCCTGTCGCTTGCCCCCCAGCAGCGGGTAAAATTGTCCGGTCCCACGCCGCTCGAACTCGAACTGCAAGACCTTGCCCTTTAAACCGCCTTGTAAAGAGTCCCCGCGATGACGCCTCTAGATGCCAAGCGCCCGCTGCAGCTCAATGCTCAGGGCCAGTTGCAACACTTCTTGTCCCTCGACGGTTTGCCCCGCGAGTTGCTCACCGAAATCCTCGACACCGCCGACTCGTTCCTGGAAGTCGGTGGCCGGGCAGTGAAGAAAGTCCCGCTGTTGCGCGGCAAAACCATCTGCAACGTGTTCTTCGAGAACTCCACCCGCACCCGCACCACCTTTGAACTGGCGGCCCAGCGGCTGTCGGCCGATGTGATCACGCTGAACGTGTCCACCTCGTCGGCGAGCAAGGGCGAAACCCTGCTCGACACCCTGCGCAACCTGGAAGCCATGGCGGCCGACATGTTCGTGGTACGCCACGGCGACTCCGGCGCTGCGCATTTCATCGCCGAGCATGTGTGCCCGAACGTGGCGATCATCAATGGCGGCGACGGCCGTCACGCGCACCCGACCCAGGGCATGCTCGACATGCTCACCATTCGTCGGCACAAGGGCAGCTTTGAAAACCTCTCGGTGGCCATCGTCGGCGACATCCTGCATTCGCGGGTGGCACGTTCGAACATGCTGGCTCTCAAGGCCCTGGGTTGCCCGGATATCCGCGTGATCGCGCCCAAGACCCTGTTGCCCATCGGTATCGAACAGTATGGCGTGAAGGTCTACACCGACATGGCCGAGGGCCTCAAGGATGTGGACGTGGTGATCATGTTGCGCCTGCAGCGCGAGCGCATGGCTGGGGGATTGTTGCCCAGCGAAGGTGAGTTCTACCGCCTGTTCGGCCTGACCACGGCGCGCCTGGCCAAGGCCAAGCCGGATGCCATCGTGATGCACCCGGGGCCGATCAACCGTGGCGTGGAAATTGAATCGGCGGTGGCCGACGGCCCACAATCGGTGATTCTCAACCAAGTGACCTACGGCATCGCCGTGCGCATGGCCGTGCTGTCCATGGCCATGAGCGGGCAAACCGCGCAACGTCAATTCGAGCAGGAGCAGGCCCAGTGAAGCTCAGCATTCTCGGCGCCCGAGTCATCGACCCGGCCAGTGGCCTGGACCAAGTTACCGATCTACACCTAGACGCCGGCAAGATCGTCGCCATCGGCGCCGCCCCCGCAGGCTTCAACGCCGGCCAGAGCATTGACGCCAAGGGCCTGGTGGCCGCACCTGGGCTGGTGGACCTGAATGTCGCCCTGCGTGAACCGGGCTACAGTCGCAAAGGCAACATCGCCAGCGAAACCCAAGCCGCGGCAGCCGGTGGCGTGACCAGCCTGT
Source organism: Pseudomonas sp. GL93 (assembly GCF_003408955.1). NCBI lineage: Bacteria > Pseudomonadati > Pseudomonadota > Gammaproteobacteria > Pseudomonadales > Pseudomonadaceae > Pseudomonas > Pseudomonas sp. GL93. The sequence continues at coordinate 74,989 of NZ_NKRF01000087.1, read as the reverse complement.
GTTGCCCGCCCAATACCAAGCCGGTATTGGACACTTCTGCTGTGACCGAGCTGATCCTTGACCGCGCCCGCGAAGCCGGCAATTGCAAAGTGTTTCCCATTGGCGCCTTGAGCAAGGGCCTGGATGGCGAGCAACTCGCCGAATTGATCGCCCTGCGTGACGCCGGTTGCGTGGCTTTCGGCAATGGCCTGGAAAGCTTTCGCAGCACACGCACCTTGTGCCGCGCCCTGGAATACGCGGCCACGTTCGACTTGACGGTGATCTTCCATTCCCAAGACCGCGACCTGGCCGAAGGCGGCCTGGCTCATGAAGGTGCAGTGGCGAGCTTCCTCGGCCTGCCGGGCATTCCGGAAACCGCAGAAACCGTGGCCCTCGCCCGTGACCTGTTGCTGGTGGAACAAAGCGGCGTGCGTGCGCATTTCAGCCAGTTGACCAGCGCCCGGGGCGTGGCTCTGATCGCCCAGGCCCAGGCCCGTGGCTTGCGGGTAACTGCGGATGTCGCCCTGTACCAACTGATCCTGACGGATGAGGCGCTGATCGACTTCTCCAGCCTGTACCACGTACAGCCCCCGCTGCGCACCAAGGCAGACCGTGACGGCTTGCGTGCGGCGGTGAAGTCGGGTGTGGTGTCGGCGATTTCCAGCCATCACCAACCTCACGAGCGAGACGCCAAGCTGGCACCGTTTGGCGCGACCGAGCCGGGCATCAGCAGCGTGGAGTTGTTGCTGCCATTGGCGATGACGCTGGTGGAAGACGGCTTGCTGGACTTGCCGACACTGCTGGCACGCCTGAGCGCCGGCCCGGCCGAGGCCCTGCGCTTGCCAGCGGGCCAGTTGGCGGTGGGCTCACCGGCAGACCTGGTGCTGTTCGACCTGGCAAGCTCGACGGTGGCCGGGGAGCGCTGGTTGTCCAAGGGCGAAAACTGCCCGTTCATCGGCCACAGCCTGCCGGCGACGGTGCGGTATACCTTGATGGATGGGCGGATCAGCTACCAGGCTTGAAGCGGGCACGCAAAAAACTGTGGGAGCGGGCTTGCTCGCGAATGCGGAGTGTCAGTCGACATTTATTTGACTGATCTACTGCATTCGCGAGCAAGCCCGCTCCCACACTTGCTTATGTGTATGCCTAGGAATTCAGCGCCCGCTGTTGCGCTCGGCATTGCGGATCGAGATCTGCGTGTTCAGCGTCCAGAAGTCATACAACACCCCGATCAGGAACAAACCACCGGTCAGCAGGTAGATCAGGCCGGTGATCCATTTGCCCTGATACATACGGTGCACACCAAACACGCCCAGGAATGCCAACAGAATCCAGGCCACGTTGTATTCGATGGGCCCAGCGGTAAAACGCAGGTCGGCCTCACGGTCCATGGCCGGGATCAGGAACAAGTCGATCAGCCAGCCAATACCCAGCAAGCCGAAAGTGAAAAACCAGATCGTACCGGTCACGGGCTTGCCGTAATAAAAGCGATGAGCCCCGGTAAAACCGAAAATCCACAGCAGGTAACCAATCGCCTTACTGTGGGTGTCGTGCTGCTGACCAACCTGTTGATAGGTGTTCATGAAGGACCTCTTTTGCTTCGATAGATAAATTTTTTCATTTTCTTTGTGACTTTTTTACGGGCGCCCGACGTACGGTAAATGGTATCTTCCTGCCCTCAAAGCCTTGTACCGCCTGCCTTGTGTAGGACAATTGCGGCGAATCGTCGCGTTTTTCCTGAATTTGACCCCAAGGTTCAGTCGACAAACGGCCTGAGAACAGCACAAAAAGCTGTTATAAAGTTGCGCGCAAACCCATAAGAGCCACGCCTAATGCGACCATTTTTCAAGACATGGCTAACCATTTGCCTATTAATGCCACTGGCCGCCCACGCCACCAATCGTGAGCAACGACTTCCGAACGTTAACGGTTTCACCCCTAAAGTCCATAGCACGCCCAGCACTGCCAAAACGGCAAAGCCGACTGTCAGCCGCCCGACTCAACTGAGCAAGGCCAACGGCAAAGCGCTTTCCACCCAGCTGGCCGTGAACACCAAGCAAAGCAGCAACGTCTTGAGCCGTGCCGTCAACGTGCTCGGTACACCTTATCGTTGGGGCGGCAGCAGCCCAAGTAAAGGGTTCGACTGCAGCGGGCTGGTGAAATATGCATTTAACGATGTAAAAGCGGTGGACCTGCCACGCACCTCCAACGCCATGGCGGCCGGCCATGGGTTGAAGGTAGACCGCAAGGACCTGAAACCGGGCGACCTGTTGTTCTTCAAACTCAAGAGCCGCCAGGTCAACCACGTTGCCATCTACCTGGGCAATGACCGCTTTATCCACGCACCGCGCCGTGGCAAGTCAGTGAGCATCGACACGCTGAAAAAGCCGTTCTGGAACAAAAACTACGTGATCGCCAAGCGGGTACTGCCTAAAGAGCAGAACAGCAACCTGCGGATCGTGCAGCGCTGATTTAACACTGCAATGCAGTAGAGAATGTGGGAGCGGGCTTGCCCGCGAATGCGGTATATCAGTCAGCCTATTCGTCGTCTGACACACCGTATTCGCGAGCAAGCCCGCTCCCACATTTGTTTCCGGGCCGACCTGCCGATCTAGATATCTGCCGGTACCCTCGCCTTCTCCCGCGCCTCTTCCCGGCTGACCAGCCCCGCGCCGACCAACGCCTTCAAACTCATATCCAGGGTCTTCATCCCCAACGCCCCACCGGTCTGAATAGCCGAAACCATCTGCGCCACCTTGTTTTCGCGGATCAAGTTACGAATCGCCGGGGTGCCCAGCAAGATTTCATGGGCCGCCACACGCCCACCGCCCACCTTCTTCACCAACCCCTGGGACCCCACCGCCTGCAACGACTCCGACAGCATCGAGCGCACCATGGCCTTTTCCCCGGCCGGGAAGACATCCACCAGCCGGTCTATCGTCTTTGCCGCCGACGAGGTGTGCAGGGTGCCGAACACCAGCTGCCCGGTCTCTGCTGCCGTCAGCGCCAGGCGGATGGTTTCCAGGTCGCGCAGCTCACCCACCAGGATCACATCAGGGTCTTCGCGCAGGGCCGAACGCAGGGCCACCGAGAAACTATGGGTATCACGGTGCACCTGGCGTTGGTTGACCAAGGCCATTTTCGGCCTGTGGATAAACTCGATGGGGTCTTCCAGCGTGAGAATATGCTGGCGTCGATACCGGTTCAGGTAGTCGATCATCGCCGCCAGGGTGGTGGACTTGCCCGAGCCCGTAGGCCCGGTGATCAGTACCAGCCCGCGAGGGAACAGGGCGATACGCTGGAAAACCTCGCCCAACCCCAAGTCTTCCAGACTCTTGATCTCGGTTGGAATAGCCCGGAACACCGCACCCACGCCGCGATCCTGGCGGAACACGTTCGCCCGGAACCGGGCGACGCCTGGTAACTCGAAGGCAAAATCCGTTTCAAGAGATGTTTCGAAATCCTTTTGTTGATGTTTATTCAGCAAAGGGCTCAATAAGTCGACCACTTGGGTAGCGTTCAGCACCGGCCCATCCAGGGGCCAAACCTCGCCATCGATGCGCAGCATCGGTGCCAGGCCGGCTGACAGATGCAGGTCTGAGGCGCCTCGGCTTACGCTGGCCGTCAGCAATTGCGTGATATCCATAGGGCTTTCCATTTCCAGTAGAATGCCGCGGACTCCATATCCACGGGCGCATCTTGAATGTCGACGATAGCAGACAACATCGGCTTGGTTAGCCAGCGCATCCGCGCCGCAGCCGACGCCGTGCAACGTGACGCAAGCAGCATCCACCTGCTGGCCGTGAGCAAGACAAAACCCGCGCAGGCAGTGCGCGAAGCTTATGCCGCCGGGCTGCGCGACTTTGGCGAAAACTACCTGCAGGAAGCCCTGGGCAAACAGGCGGATTTAACCGACCTGCCCTTGAGTTGGCACTTCATCGGCCCCATTCAATCGAACAAGACTCGCGCCATCGCCGAGCACTTCGCTTGGGTGCATTCCGTGGACCGCCTGAAAATCGCACAACGCCTGTCCGAACAACGCCCGGCCGACCTGCCGCCGCTCAATATCTGCATCCAGGTCAATATCAGCGGCGAAGCCAGCAAGTCCGGCTGCACACCCGCCGACCTGCCGGCCCTGGCCACTGCGATCAGCGCCCTGCCGCGTTTGAAGCTGCGGGGCTTGATGGCGATTCCCGAGCCGACGCAAGACCGGGCGGAACAGGATGCCGCGTTTGCCACGGTGCGCGACCTGCAAGCCAGCTTGAACCTGGCGCTGGACACACTTTCCATGGGCATGAGCCACGACCTTGAGTCGGCCATTGCCCAAGGCGCCACCTGGGTGCGGATCGGTACCGCCCTGTTTGGTGCCCGCGACTACGGCCAGCCGTGAAATGGCTGACATCCCTCAAAATAAGGACCTGTCATGAGCAACACGCGTATTGCCTTTATCGGCGCCGGTAACATGGCGGCCAGCCTGATCGGTGGCCTGCGGGCCAAGGGCCTGGACGCCGAGCAGATCCGCGCCAGCGACCCGGGCGTCGAGACCCGCGAGCGCGTCAGCGCCGAACACGGCATCCAGACCTTCGCCGATAACGCCGAGGCCATCCACGGCGTCGATGTGATCGTGCTGGCGGTCAAGCCCCAGGCCATGAAGGCTGTGTGCGAGAGCCTGCGCCCGAGCCTGCAACCTCACCAACTGGTGGTGTCGATTGCCGCGGGCATCACCTGTGCCAGCATGACCCACTGGCTCGGTGCCCAACCCATCGTGCGCTGCATGCCCAACACCCCAGCGCTGCTGCGCCAGGGCGTCAGCGGTTTGTATGCCACCGGCGAAGTCACCGCGCAGCAACGTGACCAGGCCCAGGAACTGCTGTCTGCGGTGGGCATCGCCGTGTGGCTGGAGCAGGAACAGCAACTGGACGCGGTCACCGCCGTCTCCGGCAGCGGCCCGGCCTATTTCTTCCTGTTGATCGAGGCCATGACGGCCGCCGGCGTCAAGCTGGGCCTGCCCCACGACGTGGCCGAACAACTGGCGGAACAAACCGCCCTGGGCGCCGCGAAAATGGCGGTCGGCAGCGAAGTGGATGCCGCCGAACTGCGCCGGCGCGTCACCTCGCCGGGCGGCACCACACAAGCGGCCATCGAGTCGTTCCAGGCCGGGGGCTTTGAAGCCCTGGTGGAAACAGCACTGGGTGCCGCCGCACACCGTTCAGCCGAGATGGCTGAGCAACTGGGCAAATAGTCGTCCCTTACCAAGGTAATCAAACATGCTCGGAATCAATGACGCTGCCATTTTCATCATCCAGACCCTGGGCAGCCTGTACCTGCTGATCGTGCTGATGCGCTTTATCCTGCAACTGGTGCGCGCGAACTTCTACAACCCGCTGTGCCAGTTCGTGGTGAAGGCCACCCAACCGCTGCTCAAGCCGCTGCGCCGAGTGATCCCGAGCCTGTTCGGCCTGGACATGTCGTCGCTGGTGCTGGCGCTGTTGCTGCAGATTTTGCTGTTCGTGGTGATCTTGATGCTCAATGGCTACCAGGCCTTCACCGTGCTGCTGTTGCCATGGGGCCTGATCGGGATATTCTCGCTGTTCCTGAAGATCATTTTCTGGTCGATGATCATCAGCGTGATCTTCTCCTGGGTCGCACCGGGCAGCCGTAGCCCAGGTGCCGAATTGGTGGCTCAAATCACCGAGCCAGTGCTGGCACCCTTCCGTCGCCTGATCCCGAACCTGGGTGGCCTGGATATCTCGCCGATCTTCGCGTTTATCGTGATTCAGCTGCTGCAAAGCTGGGTGATTCCGCGCCTGGCGTACTTTGCCTACATGCCAAAAGAGTTGTTTGGCCTGATCTGACCTGTAGGAGCGAGCTTGCTCGCGAAGAACGTGAACGATAACGCGGGAAACCTGATACCCAACTGCGTTCTCAGGTTTTTCGCGAGCAAGCTCGCTCCTACACAAAGCAATGCGCTTACCCCCCCGACCTTTGCTTGCCGCTAGGGTCCCCGCTCTTTAGACTTACGCCTCATTTAAACGAGAGCAGGGTCGATGCCAACTGCCTTCCCCCCCGATTCTGTTGGACTGGTCGTGCCACAAGTGGCGCACTTTCGCGAACCGCTGGCCCTGGCCTGCGGCCGTTCGTTGCCAGCCTACGACCTGATCTACGAAACCTACGGCCAACTGAACGCCACGGCGAGCAACGCCGTGCTGATCTGCCATGCCTTATCCGGCCATCATCACGCCGCCGGCTTCCATAGCGTTGACGACCGCAAGCCCGGCTGGTGGGACAGTTGCATCGGCCCCGGCAAGCCCATCGACACCAACAAGTTCTTTGTGGTCAGCCTGAACAACCTCGGAGGCTGCAACGGCTCCACCGGCCCCAGCAGCCTCAACCCGGAAACCGGCAAGCCGTTCGGCGCCGACTTCCCCGTGCTGACGGTAGAGGACTGGGTGCACAGCCAGGCACGCCTCGCCGACCTGCTGGGCATCAGCCAGTGGGCCGCCGTGATTGGCGGCAGCCTGGGCGGCATGCAGGCCCTGCAATGGACCATCACATACCCGGACCGCGTGCGTCATTGCCTGGCCATCGCCTCGGCGCCCAAATTGTCGGCGCAGAACATCGCCTTCAACGAAGTGGCACGCCAGGCCATCCTCACCGACCCCGAGTTTCACGGCGGTTCGTTCCAGGAAGCCGGAGTGATCCCCAAGCGCGGCCTGATGCTGGCACGAATGGTCGGCCACATTACCTACCTGTCCGACGATTCCATGGGTGAGAAATTCGGCCGTGGCCTCAAGAGCGAGAAGCTCAACTACGACTTCCACAGCGTCGAGTTCCAGGTGGAGAGCTACCTGCGTTATCAGGGCGAGGAATTCTCGGGGCGTTTCGACGCCAACACCTACCTGCTGATGACCAAGGCCTTGGACTATTTCGACCCGGCCGCCAACCACGGCGACGACCTGGCGAAAACCTTCGAGCACGCCACGGCCAAGTTCTGCGTGATGTCATTCACTACCGACTGGCGCTTCTCGCCGGCCCGCTCCCGTGAGCTGGTGGATGCCCTTATGGCCGCCAAGAAAGACGTCTGCTACCTGGAGATCGACGCACCGCAAGGCCACGACGCCTTCCTGATTCCGATCCCACGTTACCTGCAGGCCTTTAGCAACTACATGAACCGAATCGCACTGTGAGAACGCCATGAGAGCCGACCTGGAAATCATCCAAGACTGGATCCCCGCCGGCAGCCGCGTGCTCGACCTGGGCTGCGGCGACGGCGAACTGCTGAGCTGGCTGCGCGACCACAAGCAAGTCACCGGCTACGGCCTGGAAAACGACCCGGACAACATCGCCCAGTGCGTGGCCAAGGGCATCAACGTGATCGAGCAGGACCTGGACAAGGGCCTGGGCAACTTTGCCAGCAACAGCTTCGATATCGTGGTGATGACCCAAGCCCTGCAAGCGGTGCACTACCCGGACCGCATCCTCGACGAAATGCTGCGCGTGGGCCGCCAATGCATCATCACCTTCCCCAACTTTGGCCACTGGCGCTGCCGCTGGTACCTGGCCACCAAGGGGCGCATGCCGGTCTCCGACTTCCTGCCGTACACCTGGTACAACACGCCGAACATCCACTTTTGCACCTTCGAAGACTTCGAAGCCCTGTGTGGCGAGCGTGAAGCCAAGGTGATCAACCGCCTTGCCGTCGATCAACAGCACCGCCACGGCTGGGCGAGTAAGCTATGGCCCAACCTGTTGGGCGAAATTGGTATCTACCGGGTCAGCAGTCCTGGCCTGACCGACCACAAAGTTGCCGTCTAATCATCTTCAAGAGGGACGTTCATGAGTCGTTTGGCTATTTTTCTATTGACCGCATGCCTGGGCGCCAGCGCCATGGCCGCCGACACTATTGACGCTAATCGCAAAAAAGACTTCGGCGATATCACCGTTCATTACAACACCTTCACTTCAAGCTTCCTGCCACCCGAGACCGCCCAAAAAGTCGGCGTGGTGCGCAGCAAGGAGAAGGGTTTGATCAACGTGACCGTGATCAAGGGCGTAAGCCCAGTGGCCGCGCAAGTCACCGGTACCATCAAAGACCTGGGCGGCAAAAGCGAGATCCTGACGTTCAAGCAGATCGAAGAAAAAGGCGGCATCAGCTACCTCGCGCCCTACACCGTGACGCAACGGGAATACAAGACCTTCACCATCAACGTTGAAACCGGCGGCAAGGCCCACGGCTTCCAATTCAACCAAGAACTGTTCCCTGCCCAATGATGAACCTGACTCAACTCGTACTCGCCAGCCACAACGCCGGCAAACTCAAAGAACTGCAAGCCATGCTTGGCGACTCTGTACAACTGCGTTCGATCGGCGAGTTCAGCCAGGTCGAACCGGAAGAGACCGGCCTGTCGTTCGTCGAGAATGCCATCCTCAAGGCTCGCAATGCCGCGCGTATCTCCGGCCTGCCGGCCCTGGCGGACGATTCGGGCCTGGCCGTGGATTTCCTCGGCGGCGCCCCTGGCATCTACTCGGCCCGTTACGCCGACGGCCAGGGCGACGCAGCCAACAACGTCAAGCTGCTCGACGCCCTCAAGGACGTGCCGGAGGCCGAGCGCGGCGCGCAGTTCGTTTGCGTATTGGCCCTGGTGCGACATGCCGATGACCCGTTGCCGATTCTGTGCGAAGGTCTTTGGCACGGGCGCATCCTGCAAGCCGCCAGCGGTGAACATGGGTTTGGCTATGACCCGCTGTTCTGGGTGCCGGAGCGCAATGTCTCCAGCGCCGAACTGAGCCCGGCCGACAAGAACCAGATCAGCCACCGCGCCCGCGCCATGGCGTTGCTGCGCCAGCGCCTGGGCTTGAAATGACCCAGAACACCTCTGCGCAGCCGCTGATCCACGGTGGCGCGCAAACACCACGGGCGGCCCTGCCCCATCTGCCGCCCCTGGCGCTGTACATCCATATCCCGTGGTGCGTGCGCAAATGCCCGTATTGCGACTTCAACTCCCACACTGCCAGCAAAGTGCTACCGGAGGAAGAGTATGTGGACGCATTGCTGGCGGATCTGGATCAAGACCTGCACGCCGTTTATGGCCGGGAACTGAGCTCGATTTTCTTCGGTGGCGGCACGCCCAGCCTGTTCAGCGCCGCCGCCTTGGGCCGCTTGCTCAAAGGCGTTGAAGCCCGTATTCCGTTCGCTGCGGATATCGAGATCACCCTGGAAGCCAACCCCGGGACGTTCGAACAAGAGAAGTTCGTGGCGTACCGCAAGCTGGGGATCAATCGCCTGTCCATCGGCATCCAGAGCTTCCAGCAAGACAAGCTTGAAGCTCTGGGCCGCATCCACAATGGCGATGAAGCCGTGCGCGCAGCCGGTATGGCGCGCCAGGCCGGGTTCGATAACTTCAACCTGGACTTGATGCACGGCTTGCCCAACCAGTCCCTGGAGGACGCTTTAGGCGACCTGCGCCAGGCCATTGCACTCAAGCCGACGCACCTGTCCTGGTACCAACTGACCCTGGAACCCAACACCGTGTTCTGGAACCAGCCACCCGCGCTGCCGGAAGACGACACGCTATGGGATATCCAGGAAGCCGGCCAGGCACTGCTCGCCGAACACGGTTACGCACAATATGAAGTCTCGGCCTACGCCCAACCAGGGCGGCCGGCGCGGCACAACCTCAATTACTGGAGCTTTGGCGACTTTATCGGCATAGGCGCCGGCGCCCACGGTAAGCTCAGCCACCCGGACGGGCGCATCATCCGCACCTGGAAAACCCGTGCACCGAAGGACTACCTCAACCCGGCCAAAAGCTTCCAGGCCGGCGCGAAAGAACTGACCAACGATGAACTGCCGTTCGAGTTCCTGATGAACGCGCTGCGCCTCACCGAAGGGGTTGATGCCACGCTCTACGCCGAGCGCACCGGCCTTGACCTGGCGAGCCTCGACGAAGGCCGCCGCGAGGCAGAACAAAGTGGATTAATGCAGGTCGAACCGTCACGCCTGGCGGCCACCGATCGCGGGCAACTCTTTCTCAATGACCTGTTGCAGAAGTTTTTGAGCTGATAGCTCTTAAGGAAATCGAATGGATCTGGTACTCGACCTGCTCGCCACCGTATCCCGCTGGAGCCGTAGCAACCTGTCGGAAATCTCATTGGCCCTTGTGGGCTGTTTGCTGGTGCTGTTCGGCGCCGACATCAAGGGCTGGGTCGAAGCGCGCCTGGGCAGCATCGCGGGCGCCTTGCGCGTACCCTTGATGGCCCTGCTGTGCCTGATCGGCAGCGGTGCGGCGTTGATCTACGCTACGCCGTGGATTGTGCGGGGGTTGAGCCAGTTCAATAACTACAGCCTGGCGCCGGTGTTGGTGGTGGTGCTGGTGTTGATTGGCGTGGTAGCAGACCGCCGCTGACCCAGCAGGCACTACAAAACAAATGTGGGAGCTGGCTTGCCTGCGATGCAGACACCTCGGTGTATCAGTGATACCGAGGTGATGCTATCGCAGGCAAGCCAGCTCCCACATTTGATTGCGTTTCAAGCTGATGACTGTTTAGGCCAGCTTCTCGAACTTCAGATCCCACACCCCATGCCCCAATCGCTCGCCACGGCGTTCGAACTTGGTGATCGGCCGCTCGGCCGGGCGTGGCACGCATTTGCCGTCTTCGGCCAGGTTGCGGTAGCCGGGGGCGACGTTCATCACTTCCAGCATGTACTCCGCGTACGGTTCCCAGTCGGTCGCCATGTGCAGGATGCCGCCGACTTTCAGCTTGCTGCGCACCAGTTCCGCGAAGGAGGCCTGGACGATACGGCGCTTGTGGTGACGGGCTTTGTGCCATGGGTCGGGGAAGAACAGCATCAGGCGGTCGAGGCTGTTGTCGGCGATGCAGCGGTTGAGCACTTCAATCGCGTCGCAGTCGTAGACCCGCAGGTTTTTCAGGCCTTGGGTCAGCACACCATTGAGCAGTGCGCCAACGCCTGGGCGGTGGACTTCCACACCGATGAAATCTTGCTCCGGCGCGGCTGCGGCCATTTCCAGCAGGGAATGGCCCATGCCGAAACCGATTTCCAGGGAGCGCGGGGCCGAACGGCCGAACACTTGGTCATAGTCCACCGGCGCGTCGGCCAGGGGCAACACGAACAGCGGCGTGCCCTGTTCCAGGCCCTTTTGCTGGCCTTCGGTCATGCGGCCGGCGCGCATCACAAAACTCTTGATGCGGCGGTGCTTGGACTCGTCGCCCTCTTCCACGGTGTTCGGCGTTTCGTTTGATTCAGTCATCAATAGCTCTTACTTGATCAGACCATCCAGCGGCGAAGAGGCGCTGGCATAGAGTTTTTTCGGCATGCGCCCGGCGAGGTAGGCCAGGCGGCCCGCGACGATGGCGTGGTTCATGGCTTGGGCCATCATGATTGGTTGCTGGGCATGGGCAATGGCCGAGTTCATCAGTACGGCGTCGCAGCCCAGCTCCATGGCGATGGTCGCGTCGGAGGCAGTGCCCACGCCCGCATCCACCAGTACCGGAATCTTGGCTTCTTCGAGGATGATCTGCAGGTTATACGGATTGCAGATCCCCAGGCCGGAACCGATCAGACCGGCCAGCGGCATCACCGCGATGCAGCCGATTTCTGCCAGTTGGCGCGCGATGATCGGGTCATCGCTGGTGTAGACCATCACGTCAAAACCTTCCTTGACCAGGGTTTCGGCGGCCTTGAGGGTTTCGATCACATTGGGGAACAGGGTTTTCTGGTCGGCCAGCACTTCCAGCTTCACCAGGTTGTGGCCGTCGAGCAGCTCACGGGCCAGGCGGCAGGTGCGCACGGCTTCGATGGCGTCGTAGCAGCCAGCGGTGTTCGGCAGGAAGGTGTAGTGCTCCGGCGACAGCACTTCGAGCAGGTTCGGCTCGCCCTCGATCTGACCGAGGTTGGTGCGGCGTACGGCAAAGGTGACGATCTCGGCACCCGAGGCCTCGATGGCCAGGCGGGTTTCTTCCATGTCGCGGTACTTGCCGGTGCCGACCAGCAGACGGGACTGGTAGGTACGACCGGCCAGGACGAAAGGCTTGTCGCTACGAACGATGCTCATGGGAAATCCTCTGGTTGGATGAGGTTCTGCAGAATGCGTTCCGCCCGTGGCGGGCTAGCCGCCGCCGATGGCGTGGACCACTTCGATCTGGTCACCTTCGGTGAGCGCAGTCTCGGCGTGCTGGCTACGCGGGACGATATCCAGGTTGAGCTCCACTGCGACGCGACGCCCGGTCAGGTCCAGGCGGGTCAGCAGGGCCGCAACGGTTTCGCCGTCGGGCAGTTCAAAGGATTCGCCGTTCAACTGAATGCGCATGCCACGGGCCGCCATCGTTTTTAGGGGCCCGCATTCTAGCGCGATTGGAACCTGAAGGTCAGCTCCAAGCGTCAAGCGGTCAAAGCTGCAAGCGCCACGCCGCCAGGCCCAGGAAGAACCAGCCAAGCAGGAACGCCAGCCCGCCAAACGGCGTGATGATCCCCAGTTTGCTGATGCCGGTCATCGTCAACACATACAGGCTGCCCGAGAACAGCAAGATGCCGACGGTAAACGAAATACCCGCCCAAGTGACCAGTCGGCCCGGAATATGCGCCGCCAGCAAGGCCACGCCGAACAGTGCCAGGGCATGCACCAACTGGTAGGTCACGCCGGTATGGAAGATCGCCAGGTAGTCGGTGCTCAGGCGGTTTTTCAGGCCGTGGGCGGCGAACGCGCCCAGGGCGACACCGGTAAAGCCGAAAAAGGCAGCCAGCATCAGAAAGCTACGCAGCATGGGGAACTCCAGTCAGACTCATCGGGCAGGGTCTGTATAATGGCCCGCTCAACGGGTTCGGCCAAGCCATCTCTATGCTGCGTGTCCTCTTCAAGCGCTTTCTCAACGTCGTGAAATGGTTTGCCATCGGCAGTGTGTTGCTGGTGCTGCTGTTTCGTGTGGTGCCGCCACCGTTCACTGCGCTGATGGTGGAGCGCAAAGTCGAGTCATGGGTCGACGGTGAGCCTATCGACCTGCAACGCAGCTGGGTGCCGTGGGATGAAATCTCCGACGACCTCAAAGTGGCGGTGATGGCCGGTGAAGACCAGCGTTTTCCGCAACATTGGGGTTTTGATTTCGGCGCGATCCAGGCGGCGATCCTGCACAACGAGCGCGGCGGCTCGATTCGCGGTGCCAGCACCCTGAGCCAACAGGTGTCGAAAAACCTGTTCCTGTGGGCCGGCCGCAGCTATTTGCGCAAAGGCCTGGAGGCTTGGTTTACCGGCTTGATCGAGGTGTTGTGGCCCAAGCAGAGGATTCTTGAGGTGTACCTCAACAGCGTGGAATGGGATGAAGGCGTGTTTGGCGCAGAGGCAGCGGCGCGGCACCATTTTGGCGTGAGTGCCAAGGGACTTTCGCGGCAGCAGGCCAGTTACCTGGCGGCGGTGTTGCCCAATCCACGGGTGTGGAGTGCCAGTCATCCCACAGCTTATGTGGCACGGCGAGCGGCGTGGATTCGTCAGCAGATGAGCCAGCTGGGTGGGGAGGGTTACCTGATGGAGCTGAACAACTCTCGAAAGGCACCCTGGTCCGACTGACACAATACGGGACCTGTGGGAGCTGGCTTGCCTGCGATAGCGGTGGGTCAGTAACCCATGCTTCATCTGACACGGCCTCATCGCAGGCAAGCCAGCTCCCACATTAAACCGAGTTGGGCTTGAGACTTTACGAGCACATACAAAAATGCCCCGATCTTTCGACCGGGGCATTTTTTGTTCGCTGCGTGTTAGGCGGCGATCGACAACTTCAGCTTGTTCATCGCGCTTTTCTCAAGCTGACGAATCCGCTCGGCCGACACGTTGTACTTCTGCGCCAGGTCGTGCAGCGTGGCTTTTTCTTCTGCCAGCCAACGCTGGTAGAGAATGTCACGGCTGCGGTCGTCCAGCACTTCCAGCGCTTCGTGCAGATTGTGGTTGGAGTTGTCGCTCCAGTCGGCGTCTTCCAGTTGACGCGCCGGGTCGTACCGGTGGTCTTCCAGGTAGTTGGCCGGCGATTGGAAGGCGCTGTCGTCATCCGCTTCGGCGGCTGGGTCGAAGGCCATGTCATGGCCGGTCAGGCGGCTTTCCATCTCGCGCACTTCACGCGGCTCCACGCCGAGGCTTTCGGCCACGCGGTGGACTTCTTCGTTGTTCAGCCACGCCAGGCGTTTTTTCTGGCTGCGCAGGTTGAAGAACAGCTTGCGCTGGGCCTTGGTGGTGGCCACTTTCACGATGCGCCAGTTGCGCAGGATGAACTCGTGGATTTCCGCCTTGATCCAGTGCACGGCAAACGACACCAGGCGCACGCCCATTTCAGGGTTGAAACGCTTCACTGCCTTCATCAGGCCAACGTTGCCTTCCTGAATCAGGTCGGCCTGGGCCAGACCGTAGCCGCTATAGCTACGGGCGATATGTACGACAAAACGCAGGTGGGCGAGCACCATCTGCCGAGCCGCCCCCAAATCCTGCTCATAGTAGAGACTCTCGGCCAGTTCACGCTCCTGCTCGGGCGTCAGCAATGGAATGCTGTTGACCGTGTGCACATAGGCCTCCAGGTTCGCACCCGGGACCAAGGCATAAGCAGGTTGCAAAGAAGTGGTCATACGAAAAAACCTCCGACTCACATAACTCGTGCAGTTCAGCACTGCGAAAATTGACCTGGGAACCGTAGGACAAGTTCCCTAAACCGCTGATACGGTCAATACAAACGAAACCAGATTAATCTGGCATTAACTACTTCGGCGCCAGCTCACGTAAATGCCGTGCCACCGCAATCCACGCACCGATATACCCCAACAACACCGCGCCAAGCAAGAGACTCAGACCATCGGCTACCGGCACACCGGCCAGTGCGAAATCACTGCCGTAGAGCCCGGCCAGGCCGACAACCGCGTCGTTCAACCAATCCAGGCCAAACGCCAGTACGCCCCAGGACAAGATCCCCGCACCCAGGCCATACAGCGCGCCCATGTACAGGAAAGGCCGACGCACATAGCTGTCTGTGCCGCCCACCAGTTTAATCACTTCTATCTCGGTGCGACGGTTTTCAATATGAAGACGAATGGTATTACCTATCACCAAAAGTAATGCAGACACTAATAACACCGTCAGGCCGAACACAAAGCGGTCACCCAGCTTGAGGATTGCGGCCAGGCGCTCCACCCAGACTAGATCAAGTTGCGCCTGTTGCACCTTCGGCATCTCTGCGAGTTTTTGTCGCAGGGCTTCCAGCGCCGGCTTGTCGACCTCGTTCGGCGTTACCAGCACCACGCCCGGCAGCGGGTTCTGCGGCAGCTCCTTGAGCGCCTCGCCCAGGCCGGATTGCTGCTGGAACTCTTCGAGGGCCTGGTCGCGGCTGATGTACTCGGCCTCGGCTACCCCCGGGATGTTCTTGATGTCGTCGCGCAGCGCTTCGCCTTCCTTGCTGCTGGTGTCCAGGTTCAGGTACAGCGAAATCTGCGCCGCCCGCTGCCAGGAACCGCCCAGGCGCTCCACATTATTAAGCAACAGCGACAAGCCCATCGGCAGGCTCAAGGCCACGGCCATGACCAGGCAGGTGAAAAAGCTGCCGATGGGCTGCTTGCCCAGGCGACGCAGGCTGTCCAGCAGGCTGGCGCGATGGCTTTCGATCCAGGCGTGCACCAGGGTGCCGAAGTCCGGGCCGTCGTCGTCGTCGTGTTTTTTCTTTTTCGGTTGTGGGTCGGCCGGTTTCGGCGCCACGCGTTCGGATACTTTAGGGCTGCGTGTAGCACTCATACGCCAGCCTCCCCATCGCCGATCAGACGGCCGCGTTGCAGGGTGAGCATGCGATGGCGCATGCGAGCAATCAGGGCCAGGTCGTGGCTGGCGATCAATACGCTGGTGCCCAGGCGGTTGATGTCTTCGAACACCCCCATGATCTCGGCCGCCAGCCGCGGGTCGAGGTTACCCGTGGGTTCGTCCGCCAGCAGCAAAGCCGGGCGATGGACGATGGCACGGGCGATACCGACACGCTGTTGCTGACCGGTGGACAGGTCGCCGGGGAAGAGGTCGGTCTTGTCCGACAAGGCGACGCGCTCCAAGGCCGAATCCACGCGCTTGACGATCTCGGCCTTGGACAGCCCGAGGATCTGCAACGGCAGGGCCACGTTGTTGAACACCGTACGGTCGAACAGCAACTGGTGGTTCTGGAACACCACGCCGATCTGGCGGCGCAGGAATGGAATTTGCGCATTGCTGATAGTGGCCAGGTCCTGGCCCGCCAGCAGCAACTTGCCGGTCGTCGGGCGTTCCATGGCCAGCAGCAGGCGCAACAGCGTACTTTTGCCCGCGCCCGAATGGCCGGTGACAAACAAGAATTCGCCGCGACGCACTCGAAAGCTCAGCTCATGCAAGCCCACATGCCCGTTGGCATAGCGTTTACCGACCTGTTCGAATCGAATCATGAACGCTCCCGCTCGGCAAACAATGCCTGTACAAAGGGTTCGGCTTCAAAGGTGCGCAGGTCGTCGATGCCTTCACCGACGCCGATATAACGAATCGGCAACCCGAACTGTTTGGCCAGGGCGAAAATCACCCCGCCCTTGGCCGTGCCGTCGAGCTTAGTCAATGCCAGGCCGGTCAGCTGCACGGTCTGGTTGAATTGCTTGGCCTGGCTGATGGCGTTCTGGCCGGTACCGGCGTCGAGCACCAGCAGGACTTCATGGGGTGCATCGGCGTCAAGCTTGCCGATCACGCGGCGCACTTTCTTCAGCTCTTCCATCAAATTGTCTTTGGTGTGCAGGCGGCCGGCTGTATCGGCGATCAGCACATCAATGTTGCGCGCCTTGGCGGCTTGCACGGCATCGAAGATCACCGACGCAGAGTCGGCACCGGTGTGCTGGGCGATCACCGGGATCTTGTTGCGCTCGCCCCACACCTGCAACTGCTCGACGGCTGCGGCACGGAAGGTGTCACCGGCGGCGAGCATGACTTTCTTGCCCTCACCCTGCAGCTTCTTGGCCAGTTTGCCGATGGTGGTGGTCTTGCCAGCGCCGTTTACACCTACAACGAGGATGACGAACGGCTTTTTCGGCGTGATCACCAGCGGCGCTTCAACCGGCTTGAGCATGGCGGCCAGCTCAGCCTGCAGGGATTTGTACAGCGCATCGGCGTCGGTCAACTGCTTACGCGCAACCTTTTGCGTCAGACTCTGGATGATCACGGCGGTGGCTTCGACGCCCACGTCGGCGGTGAGCAGGCGGGTCTCGATGTCTTCCAGCAGCTCGTCATCAATGACTTTCTTGCCCAGAAACAGGCTGGCCATGCCTTCGCCAATACTGGCGCTGGTCTTGCTCAGGCCCTGCTTGAGGCGGGCGAAAAATCCGGTTTTGCTGGTTTCGATTGTGGCAGCGGCGGGTTCTGGCTCGATAACAGCAGGTGCGGCGGCAACCGGTGCAGGTACTTCAACGACGGGCGGTACTTCAGCCACAACCTCTACCCGCGCCGGCTCAACCACCGCAGGAATCGGCGGCACAAGGTGCTCGGCCTGAACATCCTCCACCAACGCCACGGGCTCTTCGGCCACCGGCAGCTCCAACCAGGGCTTGTGCTCGGGCGGCGCAGGCTCAGGTTCCGGCTCGGCCTCGACGACCGGCTGCAACACCGGCTCAGCCATCGGCAACACCACCGGAACTGGCGTCTCGGCAACCGGTTCAGCTTCTATTACGGGTTCAGGGGTCGGTTCAGCGTGAACCTGTGGCTGTTCGACGACGGTTTCCTGCGGCTTTTTGCGCAGCCATCCGAACAGGCCTTTCTTCTCGCCAGCCGCAGCTGGGGTCTTCTTGTCGTCGTTGGAACCAAACATGGAGACGGCTATCTCAAGGTAGCGACGCGCCACAGGGCGCGTCGGTAAATAAAATTCGATGCGTAACAGACTGTTTTTTAGCCAGCTCGTTCATGCGCAACATTTTGTAAGGCCTAAATCGGGCCTCAACAAGACAGCCGCAGTGGCCGTCCTTAAGTCGGATCAGTATCCTAGCACCTCCTCGCCCGCCGACGCTAAGACCAAGGGGGCAGCCCAACAGGTTTAAAAACGAATGAATGCTCTAGCCCGCCGCGCCGCAGGCCTGCTGTTCAGCACAGTTTGTCTGCCTCTCTCAGCTTTGGCTGCCGATCCACAACCCACCCACGAATTCACCCTCGATAACGGCCTCAAAGTGGTCGTGCGCGAAGATCATCGTGCGCCGGTGGTGGTTTCCCAGGTCTGGTACAAGGTTGGCTCAAGCTACGAAACCCCGGGCCAGACCGGTTTGTCCCACGCCCTGGAACACATGATGTTCAAGGGCAGCGCCAAGGTTGGCCCCGGCGAAGCCTCGCTGATCCTGCGCGACCTGGGCGCCGAAGAAAACGCCTTCACCAGCGACGACTACACCGCGTATTACCAGGTATTGGCCCGTGATCGCCTGGGTGTGGCCTTCGAGCTGGAAGCCGACCGCATGGCCAGTCTGCGCCTGCCGGCCGACGAGTTCAGCCGTGAAATCGAGGTAATCAAGGAAGAACGCCGCCTGCGCACCGACGATAACCCCATGTCCAAGGCGTTCGAGCGCTTCAAGGCCATGGCGTTCCCGGCCAGTGGCTACCACACGCCGACCATCGGCTGGATGGCCGATCTGGACCGCATGAAGGTCGAGGAACTGCGCCACTGGTACCAATCCTGGTACGTGCCGAACAACGCCACGCTGGTGGTGGTCGGCGACGTGACCCCGGACGAGGTGAAAAACCTCGCCCAACGTTACTTCGGCCCGATCCCCAAGCGTGACGTGCCGCCGGCAAAAATCCCGATGGAACTGGCCGAGCCCGGCGAGCGCCTGCTGACCCTGCACGTACAGACCCAACTGCCGAGCGTGTTCCTGGGCTTCAACGTGCCCGGCCTGGCCACCGCCGAAGACAAACGCTCGGTGCAGGCCCTGCGCCTGATCTCAGCCCTGCTGGACGGCGGCTACAGTGCACGGATCTCCGAGCAACTGGAGCGCGGTGAGGAGCTTGTGTCCGCGGCTTCCACCAACTACGACGCCTATACCCGTGGCGATAGCCTGTTCACCCTCTCGGCCACGCCGAACCAGCAGAAGAAGAAAACCGTCGCCCAAGCCGAAGCCGGCCTGTGGCGCCTGCTCGATGAGTTGAAGGCCAAGCCGCCGACCGCCGAAGAACTGGAGCGCATCCGTGCCCAGGTGATTGCCGGCCTGGTGTACCAGCGTGATTCCATCACCAGCCAGGCCACGGCCATCGGCTCCCTGGAAACCGTCGGCCTGTCCTGGAAACTCATGGACACGGAGCTTGCCGACCTGCAAAGCGTGACCCCAGACGATATCCAGAAGGCTGCACGCACCTATTTCACCCGCGAACGTCTGAGCGTCGCCCATGTTTTGCCAGAGGAGACCGCTCATGAGTGATCGCAAAAACAGCCGCCTGATCCTGCCCGGCCTGATCGCCGTCACCCTGATGGCGGCCAGCGCCGTTTACTTCTTGCGCCCCAGCGAGTCGGTCGCCAGCCAGGCCCTGGACAAGGCTCAAACAGCCAGCACCCTGCAGTCCCTGGCGGAACTGGATGGCAAGGCACCGACCAACCGCAAGCTCGACGTACAAACCTGGACCACCGCCGAAGGCGCCAAGGTACTGTTCGTCGAAGCCCATGAGTTGCCGATGTTCGACATGCGCCTGCTGTTCGCCGCCGGCAGCAGCCAGGATGGCGACGTGCCAGGCCTGGCGTTGATGACCAACGCCATGCTCAACGAAGGCGTGCCGGGCAAGGACGTCAGCCAGATCGCCAGTGGCTTCGAAGGCCTGGGGGCCGATTTCGGCAACGGCGCCTACCGCGACATGGCGCTGGTGACCCTACGCAGCCTGAGCGACAGCGCCAAGCGCGACGCCGCCCTGTCACTGTTCAACCAGGTGATCGGCCAGCCGACTTTCCCGGCAGACTCACTGGCACGCATCAAGAACCAGATCCTGGCCGGTTTCGAGTACCAGAAGCAGAACCCCGGCAAACTGGCGAGCATCGAACTGTTCAAGCGCCTGTACGGCGACCACCCTTACGCACACCCGAGCGAAGGCACCCCCGAGAGCGTGCCGAAGATTACCCTGGCGCAGTTGCAGGCGTTCCACGCCAAGGCCTATGCAGCGGGTAACGCGGTGATTGCGGTGGTGGGCGACCTGACCCGCGCCGAAGCTGAAGCCATGACGGCCAAGGTGTCCGCGTCGCTGCCCAAGGGCCCGGCCATGGCCAAGATCGCCCAGCCGACCGAGCCAAAAGCCGGCCTGAGCCGTATCGAGTTCCCGTCCAAGCAAACCCACCTGCTGTTTGCGCAGTTGGGCATTGACCGTGCCGACCCGGACTACGCAGCCTTGTCCCTGGGCAACCAGATCCTTGGCGGCGGCGGCTTCGGCACCCGTTTGATGAGCGAAGTGCGAGAGAAACGCGGCCTGACCTACGGCGTTTACTCCGGTTTCTCGCCGATGCAGGTGCGCGGCCCGTTCATGATCAACCTGCAGACCCGCGCCGAAATGAGCGGTGGTACCTTGCGCCTGGTGGAGGACGTGCTGGCTGACTACCTCAAGACCGGCCCGACGCAAAAGGAACTGGATGACGCCAAGCGCGAGCTGGCCGGCAGCTTCCCGCTGTCCACCGCAAGCAATGCCGATATCGTCGGGCAGTTGGGCGCCATGGGTTTCTACAACTTGCCGCTGAGCTATCTGGAAGATTTCATGAAACAATCCCAGGCCCTGACCGTCGATCAGGTCAAGGCTGCAATGAACAAACACTTGAGCGCCGACAAGATGGTCATCGTGACCGCCGGCCCGACGATTGCGCAAAAGCCACTACCGCCCCCCACTGATAAACCTGCCGAGCAGCCGCTCGGGGTTCCGGAGCATTAATGGCCAGTTCATCTCGCCCGAAAAAACCTGTCCACAACGTGCATAACGGTGTGGGCCAACTGCGCATCATTGGCGGTGAATGGGGCAGCCGCAAGCTGAGCTTCCCCGACGTCGTGGGCCTGCGCCCGACGCCCGATCGCGTGCGTGAAACCCTGTTCAACTGGCTCGCGCCGTACATTGGCGGGGCCAAGGTGCTGGACCCGTTCGCCGGCAGCGGCGCGCTGTTCCTGGAGGCGCTGTCCCGTGGCGCGGCCCAGGGCCAGGCGCTGGACGCCAGCAATGTGGCAGTGTCCAGCCTCAAGGAGCACCTGGGCACGCTGCGTTGCACCACCGGCCAGGTGCAGACGGCCGACGCGCTGCGCTACCTGGAAACCCAGGCGGCGACTGAATACGACGTGGTGTTCCTCGACCCACCGTTCAACCAGAACCTGCTGCCGGCCGTCTGCACCCTGCTGGAAGAACGCCAGTGGCTGGCACCGGATGCCTGGATCTACACTGAGAGCGAGACCGCGCCCTCCACGCTCGGCCTGCCAAGTGGCTGGCGCCTGCACCGGGAGCAGAAGTCCGGGCGGGTGTATTACGCGTTGTGGCATCGCACCCTGTAGGAGCGAGCTTGCTCGCGAAGATCGAACAGGCGACACGGGCTGTCTGATAGCGCTGCGTTATCGTTAACGTTTTTCGCGAGCAAGCTCGCTCCTACACGGCAGCGGGTAATTCATGATTCCATCTACAGACCGCTTCAAACCCGCCTTCGGCCTTGGCAACCCCCACTTGCAGACACTGTGGGGGCCGCTGTGGCGGCCGACGACCCACATCGAGCGCCAGCGTGAACGCCTGTGGCTGGAAGATGGCGACTTCCTTGATCTTGACTGGCACGGGCCGCATGACGTGCAAGCGCCCTTGGTGCTGGTGCTGCATGGGCTGACCGGCTCGTCCAATTCGCCCTACGTGGCCGGCCTGCAAAAAGTCCTGGCCGCCCAAGGCTGGGCCAGTGCCGCGTTGAACTGGCGTGGTTGCTCGGGCGAACCCAACCTGCTGGCTCGCAGTTATCACTCCGGCGCCAGCGAAGACCTGGCGGCGACGATTGCTCATCTGCGCGCCAAGCGGCCGTTGGCGCCCTTGTATGCGGTGGGTTATTCCCTGGGTGGCAATGTGTTGCTCAAGCATCTGGGGGAAACCGGCAAGGCTTCGGGCTTGCAGGGGGCGGCGGCGGTGTCGGTGCCGTTTCGCCTGGATCAATGCGCCGATCGCATTGGCCTGGGGTTCTCGCGGGTGTATCAGAAGCACTTCATGCGCGAGATGCTGGCGTATATCCGCGTCAAGCAGCGCCAATTCCTGCAGGACGGTCGTGAGGATGGGCTCAAAACCCTGGAGGCCCTTGGCTCCCTGGAAAAGATGCGCACGTTCTGGGACTTCGACGGGCGGGTAACCGCGCCGCTGCATGGTTTCATCAGTGCTGAAGACTATTATCGCCGTGCATCGAGCCGTTATTACCTGGGCGATATCCGTACGCCTACGTTGATTATCCAGGCGGCCGATGACCCGTTTGTGTTTGCGCACAGCTTGCCAGAAGCGAGTGAACTATCGGCTTGCACTGAGTTTGAGCTGTTGGCAAAGGGTGGGCATGTGGGGTTTGTGGAGGGTTCGCTGAAGCGCCCTGGTTACTACCTGGAACGCCGGATACCTGCCTGGTTACTGACACAACGCGGTTAAACATGTGGGAGCGGGCTTGCTCGCGAATGCGGTGTATCAGTCAAACTTGTATCGACTGACACCCTGCATTCGCGAGCAAGCCCGCTCCCACATTTGATTGGGTTTGCAGATCGAGCCTTAGTCGCCCGTTGCTATTTCCCGAGCGGGATCAGTAATCCACTCACTCCACGACCCCGCATACAACTTGCCCAACGGGTACCCCGCCAGGCTCAACGCAAACAGGTTATGGCACGCCGTCACCCCAGACCCGCAATACGCCACCAATTCCTGCGCCGGGCGCCCTTGCAACTGCGCGGCAAAGCGCTGCTTGAGCTGCTCGGCTGGCAGGAAGCGGCCGTCGCTGCCCAGGTTTTCACTGAACGCCGCGCATTGCGCGCCAGGGATATGCCCGGCAATCGGGTCGATGGGCTCTACTTCGCCACGAAAACGCTGCTGGGCGCGGGCGTCGATCAAGGTCAGGCCGGGTTGGCCCAGGCGTTTTTGCAGGTGTTCGGCATCCAGCAACAGACGATGATCCGGCGTACCGGCGAAGGTACCTGGCTCAACCACAGGCGCGTCCAGGCTCAGGGGGAAACCGGCGGCATGCCAGGCCTTGAGGCCACCATCCAGAATAAACACGCCATCACGCTTGCCCAGCCAGGCCAGCAGCCACCAGGCACGGGCGGCGTAGGCACCGGGGCCGTCGTCATACAGCACCACATCGGTGTCGGCACTGATGCCCCAGGCCCGCAGTTGCCTGGCGAACGTGTCCGCCGCCGGCAAAGGATGACGACCGGTCACGCCCTTGGTCACCGGGCCGCTCAGGTG
Source organism: Pseudomonas sp. GL93 (assembly GCF_003408955.1). Classification (NCBI taxonomy): domain Bacteria; kingdom Pseudomonadati; phylum Pseudomonadota; class Gammaproteobacteria; order Pseudomonadales; family Pseudomonadaceae; genus Pseudomonas; species Pseudomonas sp. GL93. The sequence continues at coordinate 51,575 of NZ_NKRF01000087.1, read as the reverse complement.
GCGCTCCAGGTCCGCGTATTGCGCGCCCTCGATATGCCCTTCGGCGTAACTGCACAAGCCGTAGTCCGGGTCTTCCAGAGCAAAGCGGCAATCCAGGATCACCCACCCGCTCGACTGTTGGCGCTCGGCCAATTGCTGGGGGCTGATCAGTTGGGCAAGCGGCATGACTGACTCCTGTGAATACAAAGGGGAAAGGTCTTACTTCACTTCTTCCAGTGCCTGATTCAACGGCACGTAAAACTCTTTGAACAAGGCGTCCACCGCCTCTTTGGCCTGCGGCGTGACAAACCCCGCCTCCAGCACCAGCACCTGATAGACCCCACGCTTGATCGCCTCGGCGCTCAGGTGGGTGGATTTTTCATTGGTGGTGCACAAAAAGCGCACCCACGAGGTGAGGATGATCCAGGCATTCAGGGTCAGGGCTTCGGTTTGCACCGGGTCCATATTGAGGATGCCGGCATCGACAAAGCCTTGGAGATCGCGCCGCCCTGGATCAGGCAACGCTGGGAAAACCGCCGGTAGCCGGTCGCCAGTTCCGGGTCGCTCTCCAGCAGGTGTTCAAGGTCACGGTGCAGGAAGCGATAACGCCACATGCCGGCCAATACGGCTTGCAGGTAAAAGCGTTTATCCTCCACCACCATCGTGCGTCCCTGGGGTGGGCGCAGGAAACTGTCTACCAACGCTTCATATTCGCGGAACAGCACGGCGATGATCGCCTGCTTGTTAGGGAAGTGGTAGTACAGGTTGCCCGGGGAAATTTCCATGTGGGCGGCAATGTGGTTGGTACTGATACTGCGCTCGCCCTGCTGGTTAAAAAGCTCCAGGCTGGTTTGCACAATGCGCTCGCTGGTCTTTACTCGTGGTGCCATAGGGGATCAGCTTCTATACACGGGATGGGGCATCTTACGGCCTAACCCGGCCAGGATAAATCTGGATGTTACTGCAATGTTATTTGACAATTTAGAGCAATGACTCTAAAAATCCAGGCAGACCAATAACAATCGGTGCCGCGCCATGTCTGCCAACGTTGCCTACCTGCAAGACTCCCAGGCGCTGGATCAACTCCAGGACCTGTTCGACGCCCAACGCCGCGCCTATGCCGCCAACCCGATGCCGCCGGCCGGGCAGCGCCAGCAATGGCTCAAGGCTTTGCGGGATCTGCTGAGCGACGAACGCCAGGCACTGATCAATGCAATCAGCCAAGACTTCAGCCATCGCAGCGCCGACGAAACCCTGTTCGCCGAATTGATGCCCAGCCTGCATGGCATTCACTATGCCAGCAAACACCTCAAGCGCTGGATGAAACCTTCCCGCCGCGCTGTAGGCATTGCCTTCCAGCCCGCCTCAGCCAAAGTCATTTACCAGCCACTGGGCGTCGTCGGCGTCATCGTGCCGTGGAACTACCCGTTGTACCTGGCCATCGGCCCGTTGGTGGGAGCGTTGGCTGCCGGTAACCGGGTGATGCTCAAGCTCAGCGAGTCCACGCCGGCCACCGGTGAGCTGCTCAAGGCGTTGCTGGCCAAGATCTTCCCCGAGGACCTGGTGTGCGTCGTGCTGGGGGAAGCTGACGTGGGTATGGCGTTTTCCAAGTTGCGCTTCGATCACCTGCTGTTCACCGGCGCTACCAGCATAGGCAAGCACGTGATGCGTGCGGCGGCAGAAAACCTCACGCCGGTGACTCTGGAGCTGGGCGGCAAATCGCCAGCCATTGTCTCGGCCGATGTGTCACTCAAGGACGCCGCCGAACGCATCGCCTTCGGCAAAACCTTGAACGCCGGGCAAACCTGCGTGGCACCGGATTATGTGCTGGTACCGGAAGATCGCGTGGAGGGCTTTGTCGAGGCGTATTCCAAAGCCGTGCGCGGGTTTTATCCGACGCTGGCCGACAACCCGGACTACACCGCCATCATCAACGAGCGCCAACTGGCCCGGCTCAATGCCTACGCCAAGGACGCCACCGACAAGGGTGCCACTCTGATCCCGCTGTACGAGCAAGGCCAGGCTCGGCGAATGGCCCACAGCCTGCTGCTGAATGTCAGCGACGACATGACCGTGATGCAGGACGAAATTTTCGGCCCGCTCTTGCCCATCGTGCCGTATCGCGGCCTTGACCAAGCCTTTGCCTACATCAACCAGCGCCCACGCCCGCTGGCCCTGTATTACTTCGGCTACAACAAAGGCGAACAAGTGCGGGTGCTCCACGAAACCCATTCCGGAGGTGTGTGCCTGAACGACACCTTGCTGCACGTCGCTCAGGACGATATGCCGTTCGGTGGCATCGGCCCGTCAGGCATGGGCCATTACCACGGTCACGAAGGTTTCCTGACGTTCAGCAAGGCGAAGGGCGTGCTGGTCAAACAGCGCTTGAACGCGGCGAAGTTGATCTACCCGCCCTATGGCAAGTCGATCCAGAAGCTGATCCAGAAGCTGTTTATCCGCTGATAACCGCCACCTTCGGGACAATAAAAACAATGAACCCCAGCCTGACTGATTCACCCGCGCTGTCACGGCGCGGCGTCTTGAAAATCGGCCTGTGTGCCAGCGCCTTCCTCGCCACCGCCGGGTTGGGCGCCAGCCTCAGCGGTTGCTCCAGCAGTACGCCGGCCAGCGGCTTTGCGATGTTGCGCACCAGCGACTTGCCGTTCTTGCGGGCGGTAATCCCGGTGCTGCTGGAAGGCGCGGCCAGCGCCGACCACGTGCTTGCCGGTATTGAGGACACTCTGAAAAAACTCGATTACAGCCTGCAGCACTTGTCGCCCGAAATGTTCAAGCTCACCCAGCAATTATTCGACGTACTGGGCATGGGCATCACCCGCGGCCCCCTGACCGGTGTCTGGGGAAGTTGGGAAAACGCCAGCAGCGAACAGATCCGCAATTTCCTGCACCGCTGGGAAAACAGCTACCTGAACCTGCTGCGCATGGGCCAGGGCTCACTGCTCAAGCTGGTGATCATGGCCTGGTACTTCCGGCCCGAGTCCTGGGCCCATTGCGGCTACCCCGGCCCGCCCAAGATCTAGCCTGGGCAATCCCCCAAGATTGCATCTTCCTACAAGAATAAGAGAGTGTACCTATGCCCGTACCCGATCTGTTCCGCGACGGCCTGGCCCGTGGCTGGAAAACCCACAATGGCGCCGCCCTGGATAACGACCTGACCCTGGAAGCAGATGTCGCCATCATCGGCAGCGGCGCCGGGGGCGGTACCACCGCTGAAATCCTCAGCGCCGCCGGCTACAAAGTGTTGCTGATCGAAGAAGGCCCGCTCAAGACCAGCAGCGACTTCAAGCTACTGGAAGACGAAGCCTACGCCAGCCTTTACCAGGAAGGCATCGGGCGGATGAGCAAGGACGGCGCTATCACCATCCTGCAGGGCCGGGCTGTGGGCGGTACCACCTTGATCAACTGGACCTCCAGCTTTCGCACCCCTGACGCTACCCTCGCGCATTGGGCCAGCGAATATGCGGTCAAAGGCCACAGCAGCGCCGAAATGGCACCCTGGTTCGAAAAAATGGAACAGCGCCTGGGCATCGCGCCGTGGGCGCTGCCGCCGAATGCCAATAACGACGTGATCCGCAAAGGCTGCGAAAAGCTCGGCTACAGTTGGCATGTGATCCCGCGCAATGTGCGCGGCTGCTTCAACCTGGGGTATTGCGGCATGGGCTGCCCGGTCAACGCCAAGCAGTCGATGCTGGTGACGACCATCCCGTCCACCCTGGAAAAGGGTGGCGAACTGCTTTACCTGGCCCGCGCCGAACGGCTCATCTACAGCGGCGACACCATCAGCAGCCTCGAATGCGTGGCCATGGACGAGCGCTGCGTAGCGCCCACCGGGCGCAAGATCAGCGTAAAGGCCAAGCACTATGTGCTGGCGGGCGGCGGCATCAACAGCCCGGCCCTGCTGATGCGCTCCGACGCACCCGACCCGCACTCGCGGCTGGGCAAGCGCACCTTCCTGCACCTGGTCAATTTCTCCGCCGGGCTGTTCGACGAGGTGATCAACCCCTTCTACGGTGCGCCGCAATCCATCTACTCCGACCATTTCCAGTGGCAAGACGGCACTACCGGCAAAATGTCCTACAAACTGGAAGCACCGCCCCTGCATCCAGGCCTGGCGAGCACCCTGTTTGGTGGCTATGGCAACCAGAACGCCTTGGACATGAACCAATTACCCCACACCCACGCCATGCTCGCCCTGCTGCGCGACGGCTTTCCCCCCGACAGCCCGGGCGGCACCGTGGAGTTACGCGGTGACGGCACGCCAGTGCTTGACTATCAGGTCTCGCCCTACGCCTGGGACGGCCTGCGCCGGGCCTTCCACAGCATGGCCGAGATTCAGTTCGCGGCGGGGGCCAAATCGGTCAAGCCCCTGCATCACGACGCGCGCTTTGTGAACAACTTGGCCGAAGCGCGCAGCGTGATCGACGGTCTGAACCTGGAACTGCATCGCACCACCCTGGGCAGTGCCCATGTGATGGGCGGTTGCGCCATGGGTGAAGATCCGAAAAATGCCGTCGCCGACAGCCTGGGTCGCCATCACCAGTTACGCAACCTGTCGATCCACGATGGCTCGCTGTTCCCCACCAGCATTGGCGCCAACCCGCAATTGTCGGTGTACGGACTGACCGCGCAACTGGCGAGCGCATTGGCCGAACGTCTGAAAACGGCATGAAAAGACAGGGTATTCACGGTATCTATCTACATAAGTCGACTTGGCCCACCGGTAATGCTGCGATACCATCCGGTTCCCCAACGGACTCCGCCAGGACGACGCGATGAACCGAGTGTTGTACCCAGGTACCTTCGACCCGATTACCAAAGGCCATGGCGATCTGGTCGAACGCGCCTCTCGCCTGTTCGACCATGTGATCATCGCGGTCGCGGCCAGCCCCAAGAAAAACCCGCTGTTTCCCCTGGAACAGCGTGTGGAGCTGGCGCAAGAGGTCACCAAGCACCTGCCGAATGTGGAAGTAGTGGGCTTTTCGACATTGCTGGCGCATTTCGCCAAGGAGCAGAACGCCAATGTGTTCCTGCGTGGCCTGCGCGCGGTGTCAGACTTCGAATACGAATTCCAGCTGGCCAACATGAACCGCCAATTGGCGCCGGACGTGGAAAGCCTGTTCCTCACGCCGTCGGAGCGTTATTCGTTCATTTCCTCGACGTTGGTTCGTGAAATTGCCGCTTTGGGCGGAGATATCACCAAGTTCGTGCATCCTGCCGTGGCGGACGCACTGACATTGCGCTTCAAGAAGTAAGACTGCTTGTGGCGAGGGAGCTTGCTCCCGCTGGACTGCGTAGCAGTCCCAATCCTTTCATCCCTCACCACAGAGACAGGCTCGCACTGCGGGCGCCAATGCGGCACAATTGCGCGCATTAGTTTTCAGATGCCTTGGCAGAGTGCCCTGGCAGGAGTTTCCATGTCCCTGATCATCACCGACGATTGCATCAACTGCGACGTCTGCGAACCCGAGTGCCCGAACGCCGCCATTTCCCAGGGCGAAGAGATCTACGTGATCGACCCTAACCTGTGTACCCAGTGCGTCGGTCACTACGACGAACCGCAGTGCCAGCAGGTATGCCCGGTGGATTGCATTCCGCTGGATGAGGCACACCCTGAGAATGAAGAGCAGTTGATGGAGAAGTACCGCAAGATTACCGGTAAGGCCTGAAGGTTTTCGGTGCCTGCAAGGGCGTCATCGCAGGCAAGCCAGCTCCCACACTTGAATGTATTTACATATCCAAATGTGGGAGCTGGCTTGCCTGCGATAGCGATATCAGCCCTCAACCAACAATCAGCTCTGACACCTAGGGCAAAACACACTCGCCCGCTGCCCCAGCACCACATTGCGTAGCTCTGTCCCGCAGACCTTGCACGCCTCGCCGCCCCGGCCATACACGAACAGTTCCTGCTGGAAATACCCCGGCTGCCCATCGCCGCCGATAAAGTCCCGCAACGTGGTACCGCCCCGCTCGATGGCAGCGGCCAACACCCGCTTGATCTCAATCGCCAGCTTCAAATAACGCCCGCGTGAAATACCCCCGGCGGCGCGGCGCGGGTCAATCCCCGCTGCAAACAGCGCCTCTGTCGCATAGATATTGCCCACGCCCACCACCACCGCGTTGTCCATGATGAACGGCTTCACCGCCATCGACTTGCCGCGAGACAGCTGGAACAAGCGCTCGCCATCAAACAGGTCGGTCAACGGCTCCGGCCCCAGCCGCATCAGCAGCTCATGGTTGTGCGGGTCGAGGCTCCAGAGCATCGCACCGAAGCGCCGCGGGTCGGTGTAGCGCAGGGCCATACCCGATTCCAGCTCGATATCCACGTGTTCATGCTTGGCCGCCGGCATGCCGACTTCCACCAGGCGCAAGTTGCCCGACATGCCCAGATGGCTGATCAAGGTGCCCACTTCGGCATTGATCAACAGGTATTTGGCCCGGCGCTCCACCAGCACGATGCGCTGCCCCGACAGGCGCACATCCAGGTCTTCCGGAATCGGCCAGCGCAGGCGCCGCTCACGCACTACCACGCGGCTGACGCGCTGGCCTTCCAGGTGCGGGGCAATGCCGCGTCGGGTGGTTTCGACTTCTGGTAACTCGGGCATGTGTACCTCTTGAATAACGGGTCAGTGCGCGCCCAGTTCGCGGATCGACAACTTCAGGCTCTCGAAGTCGTAGTCCGACAGGCCCACGTAATCCAGCACCAGATGGCCGATGGCATTCCACTCATGATCCACCGGCTGGTTGCCCAGTACGCGATAGGACGAACAGATATGCTCGGCCATCTTCAAAATGGCCAGCAGGTTCTTGAGCTGCGGGTTGCGCGACGACTCATCGCTGAAAATCGCCAGGGCGTTGTGGTGATTGGCGATGGCGTCGGTCACATGCTCCGGCAGGCGCCAGGACTTGGCGGTGTAGTAGCCAACCACCGCATGGTTGGTGTGGAACGCGTTGTTCTCGGTGTCGACCACGCGGCAATCCGGGCCCGCATTGGCGTAGGCCTCTTCCAGCACCGCCATGTAATTGGGAAAGCGCTTGAGCATCAGCGGCACGCCACAATCATGGAACAGGCCCAAGGCATAGGCTTCGTCCACGGCCTGGGAACCGGTGCGCTTGGCCAGGGTGAGGCAGGTCATGGCCACATCCTGGGCGGTGTCCCAGAAACGGTTGAGCGTGACGATGGTGTCGTCGCACATCTCGCCCTTGATCGACTGCGCGTTGATCAAATTGATGATCGAACGGCTGCCCAGCAGGTTCACCGCACGCTGGATCGAGGCGATTTTGTTGCTCAGGCCGTAATACGGCGAATTGACGATCTTGAGCAGCGCACCGGACAAGCCCGGGTCCTGGGAGATCAGCCGCGCAATCACTTCCAGGTCCGGGTCGGGCATGTACTGCTCCATCTGCAAATCCACCATGATTTGCGGTTGGGGCGGCACGCTGATGCCTTGCAGGGCCTGTTGGATCTGCTCGGGGGAAAGCTCTTGGGACATAAGTACACACTCTGGGCTAGGCGCGAATTCTAACCTCTAAGCAAAGCTGACCGACACCTCAAAAACCCGAACCGAACCCCGATCAAATGTGGGAGCTGGCTTGCCTGCGATTGCATCACCGCCGTACGTCAGATACACCGCGCCGCCCGCATCGCAGGCAAGCCAGCTCCCACATGAAAGAGTGCGCAAAGGGTATACTCCCGCTCTTTTTTCCGGAGCGACGTCATGTCCCTGCCAAGCCTGCGTCTCAAAGCCAACGCCGATCGTCGTTTGCGCAACGGCCACCTGTGGGTCTACAGCAACGAAATCGACGTGGCCGCCACCCCACTCCACGGCTTCCAGGCAGGCGACCAGGCTATCCTGGAAGCAGCCGGCGGCAAGACCCTGGGCATCGTGGCCATGAGCCCGAACAACCTGATCTGCGCCCGCCTGCTGTCGCGCGACATCAAGTTGCCGCTGGACAAGTCGCTGCTGGTGCACCGCCTCAACGTCGCACTGTCCCTGCGTGATCGCCTGTTCGACAAGCCGTTCTACCGCCTGGTCTACGGTGATTCCGACCTGTTGCCGGGCCTGGTGGTCGACCGTTTCGGCGACATCCTGGTGGTACAAATCGCTTCGGCGACCATGGAAGCGCATAAAGAAGACGTGATCGCTGCCCTGACCCAAGTGCTCAAACCCAGCGGCATTCTGTTCAAGAACGACTCCGCCGCGCGTGACGCCGAAGGCCTCAACCGCTACGTCGAAACCGTATTCGGCCTGGTGCCAGAGTGGGTGGCGCTGGAAGAAAACGGCGTGAAATTCGAAGCCCCGGTGATCCAGGGCCAGAAAACCGGCTGGTTCTACGACCACCGCATGAACCGCGCCCGCCTGGCCCCGTATGCCAAAGGCAAGCGCGTGCTCGACCTGTACAGCTACATCGGCGGCTGGGGCGTGCAAGCTGCAGCGTTCGGCGCCAGTGAAGTGTTCTGCGTCGACGCCTCGGCCTTCGCCCTCGACGGCGTAGAGCGCAACGCCGCCCTGAACGGGGTTGCCGAGAAGATGACCTGCATCGAAGGCGACGTGTTCGAAGCCCTGAAAGAACTGAAAGCCAGCGAAGAACGCTTCGACGTGATCGTCGCCGACCCACCGGCCTTCATCAAACGCAAAAAAGACATGAAGAATGGCGAAGGCGCCTACCGCCGCCTCAACGAGCAAGCCATGCGCCTGCTCAGCAAAGACGGCATTCTGGTCAGCGCTTCGTGCTCGATGCACCTGCCGGAAAACGACCTGCAAAACATCCTGCTGACCAGCGCCCGCCACCTGGACCGCAACATCCAGATGCTCGAACGCGGCGGCCAAGGCCCGGATCACCCGGTGCACCCGGCGATTGCCGAGACCCGCTATATCAAGAGCATTACGTGCCGGTTGCTACCCAATAGCTGATTAAAACCGAATCATCTGTAGGAGCGAGCTTGCTCGCGACGAACGAATAGACGCCACGGGCTACCTGATAGCGCTGCGTTATCGTTAACGTTCTTCGCGAGCAAGCTCGCTCCTACAATGATGGCGCACATCAATACGGGAAGGCCCCTACAGCGGTATTGATTGAATTCCATTTTTCGCAGACTAGTATCGGTTTCTGGTTTTACTCCGGAAAACAAAAACAATGTCTGGGCCCACCCTCTCCCGCTTTATCCTTATCACCTGCATTTCCCTGATCAGCTTTTTCCCGATCAATATCCTGCTTCCCTCGTTCCCTGCCCTATCTGCTCGATTCGACACGCCCAGTGCAGACATCGCACTGTCCATCAGCCTGTTCACCCTGGTGTTTTCGATCTCGCAACTGGTCGCCGGCCCGCTGTCGGATAAATGGGGGCGCAAGGAAGTGCTGCTCGGCTGCATCACGCTGTCGATATTTGGCGCAATAGGCTGCGCGATGGCCTCCGATTACCTGACTTTCCTGCTGTTTCGCACAGTGCAGGCCATGGGTTGTGGTTTCTTCGTATTGGGCCATGCGCTGGTGGAAGACTTGTTCGCAGAGCAAGATCGCGCCCGTGTGCGCCTTTACTACATGACCTTGAGCGGTTCGTTTGTCGCGCTGTCACCGCTGATCGGCTCCTGGCTGCAAACCACCTTCGACTGGCAAGGCAGCTTCTACGGCTTCGCACTGATGGCTGCGGGCATGCTGATCCATGCGTTCTGCATCCTGCCTTCCAAGTCCGCCAGCCCGCACCGTGAGCCGGTGTCCATCCTCGGCACGCTCAAGGCTGTCGCCCGCAACCGCGACTTTCTGCGCTATTGGTGGATCGCCGCGCTGGTGTTCGCCTGCTATTTCGCCTTGATCAGCGTGACACCGCTGATCTTCATGGATGCATTGAAGTTGTCCGAGTACCAGTACGCCTTGGTGCTGATGGTGTACGGCGCGGCCTATTTGCTCGGCGGCGTGGCAGCGTCGTGTTTACAAAAACGTATCTTGCTGTCCCGACAGATTAATATCGGCCTCGGCTTGCTCAGTGTTTCCGGCGTGCTGTTGGCGCTGATCATCCACTACGAGGCCATCACCACCCTCACTTTGCTCATTCCCATGCTGATCAGCGCCCTGGCTGTCACGCTGGTGAGGCCTGCCGCCATTTCCGCCGCGATGTTGCTGTTTTCGAGCAGCGCCGGCACTGCCGCCTCAGCCGGCAACAGCATCATGTTCCTCACCGCCGCCGTCAGCAGCGCGGCGCTCGCCCAAGCGGGGAGCAACCTGCTGATGACCATCGCCATCAGCTTCATCGTGTTCAGCGTCTGGGGCGTGGTGACGAATACCAGGGTTGGACGCTAACGACCTCCCATTCCCACTGTAGGAGCGAGCTTGCTCGCGAAAAACCAATAGGCGACGCGGGCTACCTGATAGCGCTGCGTTATCGTTGACGTTTTTCGCGAGCAAGCTCGCTCCTACAGAAAGCCGGGACATATTCAGAACCAGTGTTTAGACGCCAATAGACGCTGCAGCCTCCTACCGTTTCTCTTCCACCCACAGGAAGAGGACGACGGAATGTCCAACCAGCAAAACGCACATCGGCTGCGTGAAGGCCGCTATTCAGAATCCGGCCGCATTTATCTGCTCACTGCCGTTACCCATCAACGACAGATAGTATTTGAGGACTGGCGCCTTGGCCGCCTGCTTGTTCGCGAATTCAGAAAGGCTCAGGACGACGGCGAGGCGACTTCGCTGGCCTGGGTGGTGATGCCGGACCATTTCCATTGGCTGGTTGAATTGCACAACGGCGATTTGTCGAGGCTAATGCGAATCACCAAATCGCGAAGCGCCCACGCCATCAACAAAGTGAGGAGTTGCCACGGGGCACTTTGGCAAAAGGGCTACTTTGATCGCGCGCTGCGTCGGGAGGACGACTTGAAGACGATGGCTCGTTATATCGTCGCAAATCCCTTGCGGGCAGGTTTGGTGGAGCATATCGGCCAGTACCCACTATGGGACGCCATCTGGCTCTGACCCACTCTCCACTGTAGGAGCGAGCTTGCTCGCGAAAAACCAATAGACGACGCGGGCCACCTGATAGCGCTGCGTTATCGTTGACGTTTTTCGCGAGCAAGCTCGCTCCTACAATCGCCCGCACGTCCCGTAGCCGCTATCTTCACGGTTTCGGCCATTCCCTCCAGCCACCAGCGGTGTAGAATCGGCCCTATTCATCGCCAGTCATCCCCCGGCGGGTTTATGAGCTCGAGGCCCAAGCAAGCGGCGATCCCGCGACGCGAGTGGCAACTTCCGGACACACGGCCATTTTCTGAGTGTTCCAGTCGTCAATTAGAAGCTCACTCCCCTTTAGTACTTGATTAGCCGCCCGGAGTGCTCCAATGCCTGATTACCGCTCGAAAACATCCACCCACGGCCGCAACATGGCCGGCGCGCGCGCGCTGTGGCGTGCCACGGGGATGAAAGATGACGACTTCAAAAAGCCGATCATCGCGATTGCCAACTCGTTCACCCAGTTCGTGCCGGGCCATGTCCACCTCAAGGACCTGGGCCAACTGGTCGCCCGCGAGATCGAACGCGCCGGTGGCGTGGCAAAAGAATTCAACACCATCGCCGTGGACGACGGCATCGCCATGGGCCATGACGGCATGCTGTATTCCCTGCCGAGCCGCGAGATCATCGCCGACTCCGTGGAGTACATGGTCAACGCCCACTGCGCTGACGCCATCGTCTGCATCTCGAACTGCGACAAGATCACCCCCGGCATGTTGATGGCTGCCTTGCGCCTGAACATCCCGGTGATCTTCGTTTCCGGCGGGCCGATGGAAGCCGGCAAGACCAAACTCGCGTCCCACGGACTCGACCTGGTCGACGCCATGGTGATCGCCGCCGATTCCAGCGCTTCTGACGAGAAGGTCGCGGAATACGAGCGCAGCGCCTGCCCGACCTGCGGTTCGTGTTCCGGCATGTTCACCGCCAACTCGATGAACTGCCTGGTGGAAGCCCTGGGTCTCGCCCTGCCGGGCAACGGTTCCACACTGGCCACCCACAGCGACCGCGAGCAGTTGTTCCTGCAGGCCGGCCGCACCATCGTCGAGCTGTGCAAGCGCTACTACGGCGAGAACGATGAGTCGGTGCTGCCGCGCAACATCGCCAACTTCAAGGCGTTCGAAAACGCCATGACCCTGGACATCGCCATGGGCGGTTCCACCAACACCATCCTGCATTTGCTGGCTGCCGCCCAGGAAGCCGAGATCGATTTCGCCCGGCGCGACATCGACCGCCTGTCCCGTCACGTGCCGCAACTGTGCAAGGTCGCGCCGAATATCCAGAAGTACCACATGGAAGATGTGCACCGCGCCGGCGGGATCTTCTCGATCCTCGGCTCCCTGGCCCGTGGCGGCCTGCTGCACACCGACCTGCCGACCGTGCACAGCAAATCCATCGCCGAAGGCATCGCCAAATGGGACATCACCCAGACTGACGACGAAGCCGTGCACACCTTCTTCAAGGCCGGCCCGGCCGGTATTCCGACCCAGACCGCGTTCAGCCAGTCGACCCGTTGGGACACCCTGGACGACGACCGTGAAAACGGCTGCATCCGCAGTGTCGAGCACGCCTACTCGCAAGAAGGCGGCCTGGCCGTGCTGTACGGCAACATCGCCCTGGATGGCTGTGTGGTGAAAACGGCAGGTGTGGATGAATCCATCCACGTTTTCGAAGGCCGCGCCAAGATCTACGAGAGCCAGGACAGTTCGGTACGCGGCATCCTCGCGGACGAAGTCAAGGAAGGCGATATCGTGATCATCCGTTACGAAGGCCCCAAAGGCGGCCCGGGTATGCAGGAGATGCTTTACCCCACGTCCTACCTGAAATCCAAAGGCCTGGGCAAAGCCTGCGCCCTGCTGACCGACGGGCGTTTCTCCGGCGGGACTTCGGGCCTGTCCATCGGCCACGCTTCCCCGGAAGCCGCTGCCGGTGGCGCGATTGGCCTGGTGCAAGATGGCGACAAGGTGCTGATCGACATTCCGAACCGCTCGATCAACCTGTTGATCAGCGATGAAGAATTGGCGGCACGCCGCGTTGAGCAGGACAAGAAGGGCTGGAAGCCGGTAGAAAAGCGTCCGCGCAAAGTCACCACCGCGTTGAAGGCCTACGCCCTGCTGGCCACCAGCGCCGACAAGGGTGCTGTGCGTAACAAAGCGATGCTCGACGGTCTGTAAGACTCGCGCATCAAAATGCCCCGCCAAGTGCGGGGCATTTTTTTGCCTGAAACAATCCTGACGAACAATGGAAATCCCATGTGGGACGGGGCTTACCCTAATGCCAGTGTAGGAGCGGGCTTGCTCGCGAAAAACTCAAAGGCACCGCGTTTATTCAGGAAACACGCGCTATCTTTGACGTTTTTCGCGAGCAAGCTCGCTCCTACAGCAATGATGCATCAGGCTTTAGAACTGTGGGGTGTAGGTCATGCTGAACATCACGTTACGCGGGTCGCCATAGTAGTTACTGCCCCACGTCGCGTTATACGCAGGGATGTAGTACTTCTTGTCGAACATATTGTTCAGGTTCGCCGCCACGGTGAACTCCTGGTTGATCTTGTAGGCCACCCGCGAATCCCACAGTGCATTGCCGGGTACGCTGAAGTTGCGGTCGTAGGCTTCGGTGCTGCTTTGTGCGGTTACGCCGGCACCGACGCTGAACTGCTGCCAATCGCCCGGCAACTGGTAGTCACCCCAGACCTTGAGCAGGTGCTTGGGTGTCCAGGTGCTGAAGATCTTGCCTTCGTAAGTGTCGTCTTTGAGGAATTTGGTGGTGTTGTAGGTGTAGCTGGAGACCAATTGCAAACCCGGCAGCACTTCGCCGCTCAAAGTGGCTTCGAAGCCTTGGCTGCGAACCTTGCCCGAGGCGAGCGAGCAGTACCAGCCGCCGCAGACTTTGCCGCCTTGCAGGTCTTGAGCCGCACGGTTTTCCTGGTCATAACGGAAGATGGCGAACGAGGTATTCAGACGACCGTCCGCCAGTTCACCCTTCAGGCCCAGTTCGTAGTTCTGGCCTTCGATGGGCTTGAGCACGGTCAAAGACGTGGTCAGGTTGGTTTGCGGTTCGAACGCGTCAGCGTAGCTGGCGTAGGCTGACCATTGGTCATTGAGGGCGTACACCAAGCCGGCGTACGGGGTAACGTGACCATTGCTCTGCGTGGTGCTGCGGGTGGGGTCGCCATACACACCCCGGGAACCGCTCTCGTCGGTGTAGCCATAGTCATACCAACTGGTACGTGCACCGAGAATCAAGGTCAGTGGGTCCACAACCTTGACGCGCCAAGTGCCATAAACCCCTTTCTGGCGAATGTCATACCAACTTTTCGTAGCATTGCCCGCCTGGAACAGCTGGTTTTTGTCGCGCTGTGGACGGTTGTGATCGATGTTGAAGATATCCGCGCCAGCCGTCGCTGCTCGCGCCCACTGGTCGTTGGTGGTGAGCTTGGAATAGTTGGCGCCCAGCACCATCTCCTGTTGCAAGCCCAAACCTTCAAACTTGCCGTTCACGTACACATCCACCCCACGGCTCTTGGTGTTGAAGTCGGTGACCCAATCCACATAACGCACATTGCCGGCGGTGCCGGGGTTGGGGACCTCATCCCAGGTCGCCTGGTAGGTCGCGTCGTTGTGTTCATCCATGGCCACGAGGGCAGCTTTCACCTTCCAGTCATCGTTGAAGCGATGCTCGATATCGGCAAACACCTGGGTCTGGTTATTGACGTTGCGGTTCCAGCTGGCGCCGACAAAAGTCGAGCGCGGCAGGCCGATATCGCTGCCATTGGCGTAACGGGGCAGTGACATGAAGTTGGGTCGCGAGTGGCCTTTCTGGTTGCTGACCCCCACACCGACGGTGGTGTCTGGCGTGAAGTCGTAGTCCACGGCGGCATACACCGTCTGATTCCAGCCACCGGCATAGTCAACAAACGAGTCCGTCGTGTCGTAATCCGCCACAAACCGGCCGCGCAGGGTGCCTTCGGCATTGAGCGGGCCACCGGCATCGACCTGGGTGCCGTAGTGGTCCCAGGAGCCGGCTTTTGCAGTGATCGTCACAGTCGGGTCCTGCTGGCCACGCTTGCGCACCAGGTTCATGGTGCCGCCCGGGCTGTTGGCGCCTTGCAGCAAAGCGGCCGGGCCGCGCAGGGTTTCTACACGGTCATAGATGGCCATGTTTTCAGTGAGGTAGCTGCCCAACGCATAGGTGTTACGCGGGATGCCCACGCCATCGTATTGCAGGGTGCCGACCTCAAAGCCACGGGAGAAGATGAACATACCGGGCCCAGGGGATTTGGTCGCTGTCAGGCCGGGGGTGCGCTTGACTACTTCGGACAGCTTGGTGGTGTTCTGGTCATCCATCTGCTTGCGTGTCATGACGCTGACCGATTGCGGGATGTCCTTGAGCTTCTGTTCGCCTTTGCCAAGGGTCACCGCGCCCGTGGTGTAAGAGCCGCTACCCTCGGTGGTGGCGCCCAGGCGTTCGGCGCTGATGGTGGTGGCGCCGACTTCGATGGCCGAACCGCTGGCCACGCGCTTTTCCAGGGTGACCGTATCGGCATTGATAAACGCCGCGCTCAATCCCGTGCCACCAAGCAGTTGCGCGAGCGCTTCGCGCTGACCGAGATTGCCTTTCACACCCGGCGATATCACCCTCTGGGTCAACTCACCCGACACCAGCCCCTGAACTCGCGTAACCGCCGAAAACGCCGCCAACGCGCCGTCCAGGCTTTGCCCCGGAATATCAAAACGGTACGTCTGGGCTTGCGTAGTCTCGGCGGCCTGCAAATACATCGATGCAGTGCCACCGGCCATGGAAATGGCCAGTGCCAGCAAGGGCCGTGCGGCGAATCGGTGTGCCATGGATGGTGCTCCCCGGTGCAAAAAGTCTGTGATCGGCGCCGCACTACTTGAGAGTGCTTA
Organism: Pseudomonas sp. GL93; assembly: GCF_003408955.1. Lineage (NCBI taxonomy): Bacteria > Pseudomonadati > Pseudomonadota > Gammaproteobacteria > Pseudomonadales > Pseudomonadaceae > Pseudomonas > Pseudomonas sp. GL93. Next base: position 35,673 of record NZ_NKRF01000087.1, on the reverse strand, counting down.
CTATTTACGCCTCAGTGATCAAGGACGACCGCCTGCCGGGAAACCCTGAAAGTTTTTTCAAAAAGTTGTGATTACGACGCCTTGCCTTCGCGCAACACCAGTAAATACGGGGTGTAGTGCTCAGCGCGCAGGTTGAGGGTGTATTCCAATGCCTTGATCACCGCGTCGGGTTTGTCGATTTCAAACACCCCCGACACCACTCGATTGCGCAGCGCATCCCCCAGCACCAGGGTCTTGCCCGGCCAGTAACGGTTCAACTCGCTGACCACGTCCGACAGCGGTTGCTGACGAAACACCAGTTGTCGCTGGCGCCAGGCAAACCCGCTGGCCGGGTCAAAGCCATGCACCTCGGCCAGGCGTTGACCCTGATACTCCACCGCCCGACCCGGCTCCAGGTACACCGACGTGTCGCTGCCAGAACTGACCTGTACCTTGCCTTGCGCGACTTGCACGCGGGTCTGGGCATCGCGCCGCGCCACACTGAATTGTGTGCCGACCACCTTTACCCAACCATCGCCGGACTGCACTACAAACGGTCGCGACGGGTCCTTGGTCACGTCGAAGAACCCTTCGCCCCGCAACAAACGCACCTGGCGCTCGCCCGCACTCATGCGCACCTGCACTGCACTGTCGGTATTGAGTTGCAGGTGGGAGCCGTCGGCCAGTTCAATGCTGCGTGATTCGCCGGTGCTGGTTGCGTAGTCCGCGCGCAGGCGGTCGGGCCAGGGCGTGTTTTGCACGGTGAGGCCCACCGCCAGCAACACCGCGGCGGCGCAGGACCAACGCGGCCAGCGCCGTGCAGGTTTGCGCCAGGCGACCTGTTCGGCGCGACGGATCACCCGCGCGGGCTCACGCAGGCCACCGAGCATCGCCTGCACTTCCTGCCAGGCCGCGTCCTGGGCATTACCCTGCCCCAGCCAGGCGGCAAAGGCGTCCATTTCGGCAGCCGTCACATCCTCGGCCTGCAGGCGGAAATACCAGCCGGACGCTTCGTCAAACAGCGCCTCAGCAGTGGGTGTGGCAGTCATGACCGACGTCCTTGTTCATCGCAGGCAAGCCGCGTCTTGATGTACGCCCGGCATTCAATCAAGGCGCGACGCAATTGGTATTCCACACTGCGCGGGCTGATCGACAGGCGTTCGCCGATCTGGCGATAGGAAAGTTCGTCGACATGATAGAGCAGGAAGATCTGTCGAGTCGCTTCAGGCAAGGCCAGGATAGCGTCCTGCATCAACTGTTCCTGTTGATAGGCGGCCAATTGCTCGTCGGCACCTGGGTTACTGCATGGCAGCTCTTCGCTGGGTTCACCGGCGTCCAAACGTTCGCGGCGAATGGTCTGGCGCTGATGATCGCGCACCAGGTTGCTGGCGATGGTGAAGAGGAAGGCAGGCAGGTTATCGATTTTTTCGCCGCAATCCATGCGTGCCAGGCGCAGGAACGACTCCTGAGTCAGGTCGGCGGCCACTTGGGCACTGCCGGTGCGGCGAGTGACGAAGGCTTCAAGGGCTTTCTTCTGCTCCGCGAACAGGCGCGCGATCTGCGAATTCCAGGAGAGCACGGCACTACCTTGAGAAGAACGGACGGTTCAGGGAGTGCGCACGCTAGCAAAGAATGAGATTGGTTCGCAATTGATATCTATTTTTGCCTTTGAATCTGCGGTTTCTTAAGACCGCCTTCGCGGGCAAGCCCGCTCCCACAGTTGACCGCGCCCCAACATGAGAATGCGGTCGACGGTGGGAGCTGGCTTGCCTGCGATGCAGGCGACTCGGTCCTACTGAATCTCCTCCGGCTTGACGATCACCCAGTTCTTGTCCGCCGTCACCGGCAACCCTTCCTTGGCTTGAGCCGCCGCGTGCTTGGCGATCATGCCGTTGAGCTGGGTCATGTATTTGTCTTTGCGGTTGATCCACAAGTGGATACCGCCTTTAGCCACGTCCACATCATGGAACAGCATGTAACCGTCGCTGGTGGGTGTATCACCGCCGACGATCACCGGTTTTTTCCACTCGTCGATATAGGTGAGGATCGCCGCGTGCTTGCCGGCCATCCAGGTCGCCGGGGTCCACAGGTAGGGTGTCAGCTCCAGGCCGAGGTTGGCCTTCTCGTCATATTTGCCCGCGGTGATCTGCTTGCGTGCGGTGGTCAACTCGCCGGTTTTGCGGTCCTTGAGCATCGTGGTCACGCCGATGACGTTCTCGGGCTTTACGTTGTAGCCGTACTTCGGATCGGCCGCGACCATGCGCACCAGCTCCTCGGAAGCGGCGGTCATCACATACACCTCGATGCCGTTTTCCATCAGCTTGTTGTACAGCTCGGCCTGGCCGGTGAAGACTTTTGGCGGTTGCACCTCGGATTTCTTCACCGCGTCGCCTTCAAAATAACTGACCGGCACCGGCTTGCCGGAGGCCATCAGCTCATCCACCTGAACCTTGAGTTCCTTGAGGGTAAAGCCAGAGAACACCTGGGCCACCCACGGGTAGCAGACCATGTCGTCGACTTCGCAAAGGCGGTAGTAGTAACTGAACAGGCTCTCTTTATGCTCGGCAGTGTCTTTGAACGGCATCAGCTTGAGCGACGGGTCGAGGCTGTCGCGGGTGATCAGGCCCTTGTTTTCCATGAACGGCAGCAAGGACTCTTCGAGGTCGTAACGGTAGCTGGTGTTGTCCATGTCGAACACCGCGTAGTTACCCTTGTTGGCGTTGGCGGCGATCATTTCGTTGAGTTGTTTGGCGGCAGGTGCCGGCCAGTGTTTTAACTCGGTGGCGGCAAACGCCTGGCTGGCGAGCCCGAGGCAAAAGGCGGCGGATACCAATAGTTTCGGCGCGAGCTTCATAGGCGTTGTCTCCCTCAAGTGAAAGACATCGACGCTAACAAATCCGTATGACAGTTATCGCCCGGGCACGACCGCGGACGTCGCGATTGCGCCAAGGGCATATGCCTGAGCGTCAAACGCTTATTCCAAAAACGACAGTCGCCATTCCATATCGGTATTAAATCAATATATTTCAAGCTGTTAGGCTTGCCGGTTCGCAATCGCAGGCTCACGCGATTGGCTGCCTTCTCAACGGAGCTTCAATGAATCTGCCCCTGATTCTCAATTTATTGGTGTTCGTGGCCCTGTTGCTGGGCCTGGCACAAACTCGCCGTACTAACTGGAGCCTGGCCAAGAAGGTGCTATTCGCCCTAGTGCTTGGCGTGCTGTTCGGCGCGGCTTTGCACACGATCTACGGCGACGGCAACCCGGTGCTCAAAGCCTCGATCAGCTGGTTTGACCTGGTCGGCAACGGCTATGTGCAACTGCTGCAAATGATCGTGATCCCGCTGGTGTTCGCCTCGATCCTCAGTGCCGTGGCGCGCCTGCACAATGCCTCGTCCCTGGGCAAAATCAGCTTCCTGACCATCGGCACGCTGCTGTTCACCACCGCCATCGCAGCGCTGATCGGCATCGGCCTGACCAACCTGTTCGGCCTCACCGCCGAAGGCCTGGTAGCCGGCACCCAGGAAATGGCGCGCCTGCAAGTGATCCAGAGCGATTACGCTGGCAAGGTTGCCGACCTGAATATCCCGCAGTTGCTGCTGTCGTTCGTACCGGCCAACCCGTTCGCCGACCTGGCCCGGGCCAAGCCGACGTCGATCATCAGCGTGGTGATTTTCGCCGCGTTCCTTGGGGTTGCTGCACTGCAACTGCTCAAGGACGACGTGGAAAAAGGCCAGAAAGTCCTTAACGCCATCGACACCCTGCAAGCCTGGGTGATGCGCCTGGTACGCCTGGTGATGAAGCTGACCCCCTACGGTGTGCTGGCGCTGATGACCAAGGTAGTCGCCGGTTCCAACCTGCAAGACATCATCAAGCTGGGCAGTTTCGTGGTGGTGTCGTACCTGGCCCTGGGCCTGATGTTCGTGGTGCACGGCCTGCTGCTGTCCCTGGCCGGGATCAACCCGCTGCGCTTCTTCCGCAAGGTGTGGCCGGTGCTGACCTTCGCCTTCACCAGCCGCTCCAGCGCTGCGAGTATTCCGCTGAGCATTGAAGCGCAAACCCGTCGCCTGGGCATCCCGCAATCCATCGCCGGTTTCGCCGCCTCGTTTGGCGCGACCATCGGCCAGAACGGTTGCGCCGGTCTTTACCCTGCGATGTTGGCGGTAATGGTCGCGCCGACCGTGGGCATCAACCCGCTGGACCCGCTGTGGATCGCAACCCTGGTGGCGATTGTGACCTTGAGTTCGGCGGGCGTTGCCGGCGTGGGCGGCGGTGCGACCTTTGCCGCGCTGATCGTGCTGCCGGCCATGGGCTTGCCGGTGTCACTGGTGGCGCTGTTGATTTCCGTGGAACCGCTGATCGACATGGGCCGCACGGCGTTGAACGTCAATGGTTCGATGACGGCGGGGGCGATTACCAGCCAGATCATGGGGCAGACGGATAAAGCGTTGCTGGATGCCGATGAGCATGCCGAACTGGCGCAGGCATAAAGGCTTATAACCTGTAGGAGCGAGCTTGCTCGCGAAGAACCTGAGGGCGCCGCGTTCATTCAGAATGCCCGCGTCATCGTTGACGATCTTCGCGAGCAAGCTCGCTCCTACACTAGTTGCGCTCCCACACTTCGAAGTTGTAGGCCGGCTTATCACCTTCGGCTGGATTCTCGACATTCGACACCAGCTTCCACTGGTTCATATCAAACTCTGGAAACCACGCATCCCCTTCCGGGCTCAGCGCAACGCGGGTCAGGTACAAGCGATCGGCCTGTTCCAGCCCCTGCGTATACAACTGCGCGCCGCCGATCAGCATCAGCTCGTCCACGCCTTGTGCCTTGGCCCACTCTTCGGCGCGCTCTACCGCCGCGTCCAGTGACGGAAAAACTTGCGCACCTTCCAGCACAAGATCGGTCTGACGGCTGACCACCAGGTTCAAGCGCCCCGGCAGCGGTCGGCCCAGGGAGTCCCAGGTCTTGCGCCCCATGATGATCGGCTTGCCGAGCGTGGTGGCCTTGAAATATTTGAAATCCCCCGGCAAATGCCAGGGCATGCTGTTGTCGACGCCGATCACACGGTTTTCACCGAGGGCTGCGATCAGGCTTAAAGGGAGAGTTTTTTTCATGGCGACGAGAATACCAGAGCGGCGAGCCAGCGGTTATGCTCCAACCTCATCAACACGACAGGACGGCGCGTGACTGAACTGAACCCGCTGCACAGACTTTGGCTGACAGAAGCCGTGCGCCTGCGTGAAGAACACGCCGGCCCCCTGGAAGACCTGGAAGCCAACCGCCTGGCCCGCACCGCCGGGGGCGACCTACCCACGCGCATCCAGCAGCGTGCGCTGCACCTGGCCGAGCGCGATGGCTTGGCCGCCGCGCTCAGCCGCTGGCTGCAAGGCGCACGCCTGGCGCTGGTGTTACTGGCGGTGGTCGCCGTCATCAGCGGCGCCGGTTTGGCGTTCGCCGCGCTGGGCAATGGCCTGGCCCCGGTGAATGTGTTCTGGGCCTTGGGCAGCCTGCTCGGCCTGAACCTGATCTTGCTGATCAGTTGGGCCCTGGGCCTGCTGTTTGCCGGCGAACACAGCGCCAGCCTTGGCCGACTGTGGTTGTGGCTCAGCGAGAAACTGGCGCGTGACGCCAAGGCCGCGCAACTGGCCCCGGCGTTGTTGCTGTTGCTGCAACGGCAAAAACTCAATCGCTGGGCGGTGGGTGTGCTGGTCAACAGCTTGTGGTTGCTGGCCTTGCTCAGCGCCCTGGTGATCCTGCTGACCCTGCTCGCCACCCGCCGCTATGGGTTTGTGTGGGAAACCACCATTCTCGGCGCCGATACCTTTGTCGCCGTGACCCAGGCCCTCGGCACACTCCCGGCTCTGCTCGGTTTCAATGTGCCCACCGTGGAGATGATCCGCGCCAGCGGCGACTCCGCGCTGAATATCGAAAGCGCCCGCCAGGCCTGGGCCGCCTGGCTGGTGGGCGTGTTGCTGGTCTACGGGCTGCTGCCGCGGTTGATCCTTGCCTTGCTGTGCCTGTGGCGATGGAAACGCGGGCGCGCAGCGTTGCGCCTGGACCTCAACCTGCCCGGCTACGCCCAACTGCGCGAACGCCTGATGCCCAGCAGCGAGCGCCTGGGGGTCAACGATGTGGCGCCCGAACACCTGCACCCGATCAGCGGCGGCGCAAGTGAGCTGGAGAGTGATGGCGCCTTGCTGGTCGCCATCGAACTCGACGACCAACACCCTTGGCCCCCCAAACTGCCTGCCAACGTCAAGAACGCCGGCATCCTCGACAGCCGCGAATCACGCAACAAACTGCTGGAGCAACTCAGCCGTTTCCCACCCGCGCGCCTGGCCATCGCCTGTGACCCGCGTCGCTCGCCGGACCGTGGCAGCCTGGCGCTGATCGCCGAGCTGGCACGCAGCGCCACCGACACCCGCGTATGGCTGCTGCAGGCACCACCGGGCCAGGCACTGGACGCCGAGCGCCTGGGCGACTGGCATGCCGCGATGCAACAGCTTGAGCTGTCGTTTGCCGATTGCGCGCCGCTAAGCTGGCTGGAGACCGGTCATGACTAAACCGCTGAAACTCGCCGTGGTCGGCCACACCAACGTGGGCAAAACCTCATTGTTGCGCACCCTCACCCGCGATGTCGGCTTTGGCGAAGTGTCCCATCGCCCCAGCACCACGCGGCATGTCGAAGGCGCACGCTTGTCGGTAGATGGCGAAGCCTTGCTGGAGCTGTACGACACCCCCGGACTGGAAGACGCCATCGCCCTGCTCGATTACCTCGAGCGCCTGGACCGCCCCGGCGAACGCCTGGATGGCCCTGCCCGCCTGGCCCGTTTCCTGGAAGGCAGCGAAGCGCGCCAGCGTTTCGAACAGGAAGCCAAGGTGCTGCGCCAGTTGCTGGCCTCCGATGCCGGCCTGTACGTGATCGACGCTCGCGAGCCGGTGCTGGCCAAGTACCGCGACGAGCTGCAAGTGCTGGCCAGTTGCGGCAAGCCGTTGCTGCCGGTACTCAACTTCGTCAGCAGCAGTGACCACCGCGAACCAGACTGGCGCGAAGCCCTGGCCCGCCTCGGCCTGCATGCGCTGGTGCGTTTCGACAGCGTGGCGCCGCCCGAAGACGGCGAACGCCGGCTGTATGAAAGCCTGGCCCTGCTGCTGGAAAACTCACGGCCGCAACTGGAGCGCCTGATCCTCGATCAAGAAGCCCAGCGCCAGGCTCGCCAGCAAAGCGCCGCACGGCTTATCGCCGAATTGCTGATCGACTGCGCTGCCTGCCGCCGCAGTGTGACAACCGAGGATGAGCCCCAGGCCATCAGCGATTTACGCAAGGCCGTGCGCCAGCGCGAACAAAAGTGCGTCGAAGCCCTGCTCAAACTGTTCGGCTTCCGCCCACAGGACGCCGCCGCCAGCGACTTGCCGTTGCTGGACGGGCGCTGGGGCGACGACCTGTTCAACCCCGAAACCCTCAAGCAACTGGGCGTGCGCGTGGGTGGCGGGATCGCCGCTGGCGCAGCGGCCGGTGCGGGTGTGGACCTCCTGGTCGGCGGCCTGACGCTGGGCGCTGCGGCTCTGGCGGGCGCGATTGCCGGCGGTGCACTGCAAACCGCACGCAGCTATGGCAGCCGCCTGATGGGCAAGATCAAGGGCCAACGCGAACTCACCGTCGATGACAGCGTGCTGCGCCTGCTCGCCCTGCGCCAACGCCAACTGCTCAAGGCCCTGAACCTGCGCGGGCATGCGGCGATGCACAGCATCAAGGTCGATACGCCCCAGGACAAAACCTGGCGCGAAGGCAAGTTGCCGGACGCCTTGAACAAGGCCCGCGCCTATCCGCAATGGTCGTCCCTCAACCCCCACGCCAAACTGAGCCAGGCCGAGCGGCAGGAACAGGTCCAAGCATTGTCGGCTCAACTGGATGAGCCGGGGCTCGTGCCTTGAACGCTCAATAAGCAGAGTCAAACGGTGCTGTCTTTTGCTTACTGATCAATGTGCCTTGATATCAACAATCTTGGCGTCGAAGGGCTCAGGTGTGTGCCAATTGAACTTCAAATAAAGCTCCGCCAATTGCTGGACCAAGTGCTTGTCAACCTCATCAATGATGCCATCGCAGTTAATGTCGGCATGAATATTCCACTCAAGTTCGCCGTTGTTATCAAAATCATAGGCGGCGCTCCAAGACACCTGAGCGTCCGAACTCAGCAGCCCTGGGCCTTTATGTAAGTGCAGGCGCACGGTGTCGGGGGTGCCGTCCCTATAGAAGTCTTCGGAAAAAATCTTCATGTAACGTCGGGTACTGGCGCCGCGATTCACCCAATTGATCTTCAAATAGGCATTGGCAAATTCGTCCAACAACGCTTGATCAAGGCTGCTTTCCTGACCGTCATTGGTAACGTCTCCCCTGCTGTAATCGACCCTTGCGTCTGAGGTGAAGTCATAGGCCACGGCCTCATTGAGCAACTCGTCGTGATTGCATGGCGTACCTTGGTAGAACTGAAGCCGCACCGTGTTCGCCCGGCCATCTCCCGTTTGATCCTGTGCAACAACCTTCAAATAGCGCATCTGCGTTGCTCCCTTGGCTAAGAAGCAAGCACCTTAGTGGGGCGCTTATCGAGGTTCCAGGCGGCGTGTCTGCGATGTGTGTAAGGCCCGTCTACGCGGCCAGTAGTCGTACGGCCATGGCTTTGAGCAGTTGCAGATCCAACACCGGCACCTGCATTTGCTTGGCCTGCTCGTCCCAGTGGCGCATGCGCAAGCTCACGGCATATAGCGGGTCTTGTTCAAAGGCCCGGGCCTCTTCGGCGCTCATGACGCCGCCCTGGTAACCCAGGGTGCGACGGCTGGCTTGGCTCAGGCGGGCGAAATAGTCCGGCTGGCTGAAGGTCAGGTAACGCTTGGCCTGCACGTGGTATTCCACCAGCCTGGCCAGGCGTTCGCTGAAGCCTGCGCGACGCAGGTAATCGGCGCCCAGCCGCTCGTGGCTGACCACGCCATAACCGCCCATGTTCGCGCCGCCCTGGCCGCAGAGATGGCCGATGTCGTGGAAAAACGCCGCCAGCACCACCTCGTCGTCAAAACCTTCGGCCATGGCCAATTGCGCGGCCTGGGACATGTGCTCGATTTGCGACACCGGCTCGCCGATGTAGTCAGCCGTGCCATGCTGCTCGTACAAGCCAAACACCTGGGCAATCGCCTGTTCCGGGCTCATCGCGTCGCGCCCCACAGTGTGCTGATATTACGCTCGGCCATCGCCGGCCCCACGCTCATCCCTACGCCGGTGTGCATCAAGGCAGCGCTGACGCCGGGTGCCGCTTGTACAAACGAAAACGGCCCAGGCCCGCGAGATCCGTAGACACCCTGCCAGCGTTCGACCACCTGGACCTTGCAACCCAGGGTCTGTTGCGCCAGTTCGATCAGCCAGTCATCCACCTGCTCGGCATTGAAGGGCGACGGATCGCTGTCGTAATGGTGGGAATCACCGATGATCAACTCGCCATGGGGCGTTGGGCTGATCAACAGGTGAATACCGTGCTCGTGCAGGTACGGCGTTTCACGCAGGATCTGCGCCTGCACCGCGGCCGCTTCCGGCAGGTCGGCAAAGGCGCCGTAGTGCACGCAGCTTAAGCCGGTGAGCAAGGCATGTTGCAGGTTCAGGTTGAGCGCCGGCCGGGCGCGCAGCATTTGCAGGCGACAGGTTTGCGGGTTGAGCGCGGCAATCGCGTCGGCCAGCAGGGTCTGATAATCGTGGCCGGAGCAGACGATGATCTGCTCGCCGCGAAAGCTGCCCGCCGTGCTGTGCAACTGGCCCGGTTCCACCTCGCGCACCAGGGTGGAGAAGTGAAACTCCACATTGAGCGCCTGGCTCAGGTAATGGATCAGCGCCGGGATGGCCTCGCGGGAATACAGTTGCTGATCGTCCTTGCCATGCAGTGCGGCGCGGTGATGACGGAACTGGCCGGCGTACAGGTCGTTCATGGCAGCACCTTGCAGCAGCTCGACGTTGTAGCCGTGCTCCCGCGCGCGCCCCGCGCAGAAGGCTTCGAGCAGATGTTCTTCGGCTTCGGTGCGGGCGAACAGGTAGGAACCATTGCGCTTGAGCGCCAGGCCCGCCGCTTGCGCCCACTGGCCCCAGATTTCGCGGCTTTCACGCGCCAGGTCGAGCATTGGCCCTGGTGGTTGGCCGGTGACCAGGGCTTGGCCGAAGTTGCGTACAGAGGCGCCCAATGGCGTGGCGCTGCGCTCGAACACCTTGACCTTGAGGCCGCGCCTGGCGGCGGCATAGGCGTGGGACAGGCCGAGGATGCCGGCGCCGACGACTAACAGATCACTACTCATACTGTCCTCTGGTTCCCGCGCTCCGCGTGGGAATTCATCCGGTGACGCTCCGCGTCACGACCTTTAAAAGCGGACGCGGAGCGTCCAGAGCGGCGTTCCCACGCGGAGCGTGGGAACGATCGGTTACTGTTTTTCCGACTTGCCGTCATAACGCTTACGCCATTCGGCCAGGATGCTGTCACGGTTTTTGGAAGCCCAGACAAAGTCGTTCTTGATCAATCGCTGCTCGTAGTCCGCCGGCAATTCGGTCTGCGGCTTGGCGATACCCGGTTGGGCGAGCACGGCGAAGTTGTCCTTGTACAGATCCATCGCCGCGGTGCTGGCGGAGAAGTCAGCGAGTTTTTTCGCTGCGTCGGCGTGGGCAGTGCCTTTGATCACGGCGGTGGCTTCGATGTCCCAGCCCAGGCCTTCTTTGGGCAGGATAATGTCCAGCGGTGCACCCTGGCGCTTGAGCTGAACCGCCGGGTATTCGAAGGAGATACCGATCGGGAACTCACCGGAGGCCGCCAGCTTGCACGGCTTGGAGCCGGAGTGAACGTACTGACCGATGTTCTGGTGCAGGTCGTCCATGTACTGCCAGCCTTGCTTCTCGCCGAAGGTCTGGAGCCAGGCGCTGACATCCAGGAAGCCGGTGCCTGAAGACGCCGGGTTAGGCATCACGATCTTGCCCTTGTATTCGGGCTTGGTCAGGTCCTGCCAGCTCACCGGTTTGGTGAGGCCCTGCTTCTCGGCTTCGACGGTGTTGAAGCAAATGGTGGCGGCCCACACGTCCATGCCGACCCACGCCGGAGGGTTGGCGGCGTCGCGGTAATGCTTGCCGATCTTGTCCAGGTCCTTGGGCGCGTAGTTGTCGAGCATGCCTTGCTGATCGAGGATCGCCAGGCTGGAGGCGGCCAGGCCCCACACCACGTCAGCCTGGGGACGGTCTTTCTCGGCCAGCAGTTTGGCGGTGATGATGCCGGTGGAGTCGCGCACCCACTTGATCTCGACGTCGGGGTTGGCCTGTTCGAAAGCTTTTTTGTAGGTCTTCAACTGCTCGGCTTCAAGGGCCGTGTACACCGTCAACTCGGTCTTGGCGAAAGCATTCAGGCTGAATGCCGTGAGGACTGCAGCGACCAGCGCCAGGGGCTTGAACATGGAGCACCTCCTTCAGGGATGTTTTATTGGCCAGGTGCGCGCTGGCGCCAGGCTTGGGAGCGGCGCAGCGCGCCACGTGAGGCCCACGCCAGCAGCAGCGAGACGCTGGCCGAGGTGAACAGGATCAGGGTCGACATGGCCGCCGCACCGCCCACATTGCCGGCGTCGTCCATGTTCAGCACGGCGACGGCGGCGAGGATGGTGTCGGGGCTGTAGAGGAAAATCGCGGCCGACACGGTGGTCATCGCCGACACAAACAGGTAGCGCAGAATGTCCAGCAGCGCCGGCAGACAGATCGGCACCGTGACGCGCAGATAATGGCGGTACAACGGTGCCTTGAGGGACAACGCGGCGGCTTCGAACTCGGCGTCCAACTGGCGCAAGGCAGTGGTCGCGGTCATCTGCGCGGTGGTCAGGTAGTGCGCAATGGTGCACACCACCAGCAACACCATGCTGCCGTACAACACATGCAACGGGTTGCCATTGAGGTTGAAGAAGAACACGTAGCCCAGCCCCAGGACCAGGCCCGGCACGGCCATCGGCACGAAGCTGAGCATGCGCAACGCTAGGTTCAGATGTTTCTGGCCCTTGGTCTTTTCCATCAGGTAGGCGCCGGTGAAAATCAGCACGCTGCCGATCAACGCCGTGCACAGCGCCATGGTCAGGCTGTTGCGATAGGCCAGCCAGCCGCCACCGGCGGTGTCTTCGAATTGGTAGTGGTTGAGCGACAGCGACAGGTTGTACGGCCAGAACTTCACCAGCGAGGAGTACACCGCCATGCCGAACACCAGCAGCAACGCTGCGCAAATCAGCAGCACGATGGCCAGGTAGCACCCGTCGCGCAGCCGCGATGGCGCTGGCTGGAACACCTGGGCGCGGCCGCTCATCGCGTCGCCATGCCGACGGCGCAACCAGGCATCCACACCAAAGCTGAACAGCGCCGGCAGCAGCAACACCATGCCAATCAACGCGCCACGACCGAACTGTTGCTGGCCCACCACCGCCTTGTAGGCCTCCAGCGCCAGCACCTGGTAATCACCGCCCACCACCACCGGTACCCCGAAGTCGGTGATGGTCAGGGTGAACACCAGGCAGAATGCGGCGAACACCGCCTGGCGCGTGGCCGGCCAAGTAATGCTGCGAAACGCCCGTGCCGGGCTGGCGCCCATGCTCGAAGCGGCGTCGAACAAACGCGCATCCGCCAGGGATAGCGCCGACAGCAAAATCATCAAGGCATGGGGAAAGGTGTAAATCACCTCACCGAGCACAATGCCCCAGAAACCGTAGATATTCTCCGAGAACAAGCCGCGCAGCAGGCCCTGGTTGCCGAACAGATAAACCAGGGCAATGCCCGGCAGCATCGACGGCGCCATCAATGGCAGCAATGACAGGCCGCGCCAGATGGACTTGCCGGGGATCAACGTCCGTTGCAGGGCATAGGCAAACAGATAGGCCAGCGGTACGACGATGGCCGCGACGCTGAGGGAAACTTTCAGGCTATTACCCAGCAACCAGTGGAAGTTGGCGCTGCTCAGCAGTTCGCGTGCTGCCACCAGGCCACCGCCCTGCCCGGCTTCGCTGCTGAAGCCGCGCCAGAAGATCGCCAACAGCGGCAACAGCACCGCCACCACTAACAGGCCCAGCCAGAGCCACTTGCCGCCGACCACGAAGAGGCGGTCGCCCCACTCGGCGCGGGACACCTGGCGCGGTACCGGCAATGTCATCACAGCCCCCATCTCAGGCAAACACCTGCAGGCTGCGCGGCGGCAACGCCACCCAGATGTCCTGGGCGCCCAGGCGCGGCATCGCTTCCGGCGCCAGTTCAGCCAGCAACGGATGGCCCGGCAATTGTTCCAGCTCAAAGCTCATGCGGCAGCGGTTGCCGAGAAAGGTGATCTCGCGAACCTTAGCCGGGAACAGGTTTTCTTCATGCACCGGCGGGTTGACGCAAATGGCTTCGGGGCGGCAGAACAAGCGGCCGGACTGGGCGACACCCGCGTCCTCAGCCAGGCGCATGTTCAAACCACCCACCTGGGCATGGCTGGCGCTGTTACGGCTGAACGGCAACCAGTTGCCCTGGCCGACAAACTCCGCCACGAACGGCGTGGCCGGGCGGTCGTAGATTTCCTGGGGCGTGGCGTACTGCTCGACCTTGCCGTTGTTCATCACGGCAATGCGGTCGGCCATCAACATGGCTTCGTCCTGATTGTGGGTCACCATCAAGGTGGTGATGCCCAGGCGCCGCTGCAGTTGACGTAGCTCGGTGCACAGGTGCTCGCGTACGCGGGCATCGAGGGCCGACATCGGCTCATCCAACAGCAATAACGACGGCGCCGGCGCCAGTGCGCGGGCCAGTGCGACGCGTTGTTGCTGGCCGCCGGAGAGTTGGCCGGGGTACTTCTTTTCGCTACCCACCAGGCCCACCAGCGCAAGCATCTGCGCGACCCGCTTGCGCACTTCATCGCGGCCGCTGCCGGTGAGGCCGTAGCCGATGTTCGCTTCAACGCTGAGGTTGGGAAACAACGCATAGGACTGGAACAGGATGCCGTAGTCCCGCGCCTGGGGTGGCAGCAGGGACACGTCCCGCTCGCCCAGATAAAGCTCACCGCTGTCCTGGCGCTCCAGGCCGGCGATGCAGCGCAGCAGTGTGGTCTTGCCGCAGCCGGATGGGCCCAGCAGGCACACCAGCTCGCCGGCGGCGACGTCCAAGGAGACGTTGTCCAGCGCGGTGAAGGCGCCAAAGCGTTTCTGGATTGCACGCACTTTCATCGGTGCGCCGGGTTGGGTCAGGGCTGTGTGCATGGTGGCACCTCATCGAACGGATGAAGGCCATGCTAGGGAGGCAATGCGTAGCGGGTGTGGCAGAAAGGCAAAAGGAGGTGATAGTGGTATTGGTGGATTTGTGTAGGACTCAAGGAGATGGGTGACTCATGGTCCGCTATCGCAGGCAAGCCAGCTCCCACACTTGAATAGGTTCACACATCAAAATGTGGGAGCTGGCTTGCCTGCGATAGCCATTTAAAAGCCGCCATCCATGTTCAGAGGGGTGACATTTCCTGAGCCAAGCCAAGGAACGCCGCCGGCAGCCGCGCACCTTTGCGCTCCTTGAGGCAATACAGATACTCCGGAATCTGCGGCGCATTCTCGATGGTCAGCACGCGCAACTGCGGGTCATGGGGCACTTCCTGGCGGGCGATGATGCTGATGCCGATATTGCGCAGTACCGCCTCGCGAATCGACTCACGGCTGCCAATCTCCAACAACGGCCCATACCCCACGCCCGCGTTCTTCAACATCTCTTCCGTCAGCCTGCGGGTGGTGGAGCCCGCTTCACGCATCAGCAAGGTATGCCCGACTAGCGCGCTCAACGGTACGTGATCAAGCTTGGCCAACGGGTGATTGCGGTGCACCGCCAGCACCAGCGGGTCCGTGCCCAGCACGCGGCGGATCAGACGGGCGTCTTCCAGCAATTGCGATGAGGCCGCGACATCGACGCGGTAATCGTCCAGTGCCTCAAGCACCTGCTGGGAGTTGCCGATTTCCACCGACACGTCCACCTGGGGCAGGCGTTCGCGAAAGGCTTTGACCAGATCGAGGATGTAATACGGCGCCGTCGCCGCAATCCTCAGCGCACCCTGGACCTGGCCGTTGTTGCGCAGGAAAAACTCGATATCCGCTTCCTGCTGCAACAGCGCCTTGACCATCGGCAACAGCCGCGCGCCTTCGTCGCTGACGGTGAGACGGCGGCCGCCACGGTAGAACAACTCGACGCCGTAGTGGCTTTCCAGGTTGCGAATCTGGGTGGTCACCGTGGGCTGGCTCAAGCCGAGTTTCTTCGCCGCCTGGGTAATGCTACCCAGGCGGGCGACCATGAAAAACGCCTTTAACTCAGCACTCAGCACACCACCCTCTCATCCGCTATTTGCGCACCAGGCGCAGGCCATTGAACACCACCAGCAGGCTCACGCCCATGTCGGCGAAGACCGCCATCCACATGGTCGCCATGCCCATGAACGTGACCGCCAGAAAGATCGCCTTGATCACCAGCGCCAGGGCGATGTTCTGCTTGAGGATACTCGACGTTTGCCGCGACAACCGAATGAAAGCCGGAATCTTGCGCAAATCATCGTCCATCAGCGCCACGTCGGCGGTCTCGATGGCGGTGTCGGTGCCCGCTGCGGCCATGGCAAAGCCGATCTCGGCACGGGCCAGGGCCGGGGCGTCGTTGATACCGTCACCGACCATGCCCACCCGATGGCCCTGGCCGTAGAGGGTTTCGATGGCTTGCAGTTTGTCGGTGGGCAACAGGTCGCCCTGGGCCTGGTCGATGCCGACCTGGGCTGCAATGGCCTGGGCGGTGTGGGTGTTGTCGCCAGTGAGCATCAGGGTCTTGATGCCTAGGTCGTGCAACTGCTGAATGGCTTCGCGGCTGCTCTCCTTGACCGTGTCGGCCACGGCAAACAGCGCCAGCGGGCCGGATTTGTCCAACAGCAACACCACGGACTTGCCTTGTTTTTCCAGGGCGAAGAGTTTCTCTTCCAAGGCCTCGGAACACAGGCCGAGGTCTTCCACCAGGCGGTGGTTACCCAGGTGATAGGTCTGGCCGTTGATATCACCACGCACACCGCGCCCGGCCAGGGCCTCGAAGTTATCCACAGCGTGAGTCGACAGGTTTTTATCCACAGCCGCGTTGGCAATCGCCAGGGACACCGGGTGGTCAGAGCGCGATGCCAAACTGGCCGCCAGGGCCGGCGCGCTGTCTTCGATATTCGGGAACAGCGGCAGGTAGTCGGTTTGCACCGGTTTGCCGTGGGTGATGGTGCCGGTCTTGTCGAGGGCCAGGTAGTCGAGCTTGTAGCCGCCCTCCAGGTACACGCCGCCTTTGATCAGGATGCCTTTGCGCGCCGCCGCTGCCAGGCCGCTGACAATGGTCACCGGGGTGGAGATCACCAAGGCACAAGGGCAGGCCACCACCAGCAGCACGAGGGCGCGGTAGATCCAGTCAAACCACACGCCCGCCATGAACAGCGGCGGAATCACCGCCACACCGAGGGCAAACAGGAAGACGGCCGGTGTGTAGACCTTGGAGAAACTGTCGACAAACCGCTGGGTCGGTGCGCGTGCGCCTTGGGCCTGTTCCACGGCGTGGATGATCCGCGCCAGCGTGGAGTTGTTGGCCGCTGCGGTGACCTTGTACTCCAGGGAACCGGCCTGGTTGATGGTGCCGGCAAACACCTTATCGCCCACGGTTTTCTCAATCGGCAGGCTTTCCCCGGTGATCGGTGCCTGGTCGATGGTGGACTGGCCGGCCGTGACTTCACCGTCGAGGCCGATGCGCTCGCCAGGCTTTACTCGGACAATCGCGCCAAGATCAATGCTTTTGACCTCTTGTTCCAGCCAGGAACCATCGGCCTGGCGCACCGTGGCCTGTTCCGG
The DNA here is from genome assembly GCF_003408955.1 of Pseudomonas sp. GL93. NCBI lineage: Bacteria > Pseudomonadati > Pseudomonadota > Gammaproteobacteria > Pseudomonadales > Pseudomonadaceae > Pseudomonas > Pseudomonas sp. GL93. The sequence goes on along the minus strand of NZ_NKRF01000087.1, from coordinate 18,793 downwards.
GGTCATCTGCATCAGGCCGCTGATGGCGTTGCGCGCCCGGTCCAGGGACTTGGCCTCAATCAACTCGGCCACGGTGAACAGGAACATCACCATCGCCGCTTCCGGCCACTGGCCAATCAGGATCGCGCCCGTCACCGCGATGCTCATCAAGGCATTGATATTGAGGTTGAAGTTCTTCAGGGCAATCCAGCCCTTCTTGTAGGTGGTAAGGCCGCCGCTGAGGATCGACACCAACGCCACCAGCGCGATTACCCAGGTGGGCGCCACGCCGGTGAAGTGCAACACCTCGGCCCCCAGGGCACCCACGCCCGACACCGCCAACGGCCACCAATGTTTCTTGGCGGGCGGCGCGGCGGCGGGGCTGCCTTCTTCGATAGGGTCGGCCTGCATGCCGATGGACTTGATTGCCTCAATGATCGGCGCCGTGTTCGGCAGGTCATGGGTGACGCCGAGGATGCGGTTGATCAGGTTGAATTCCAGTTGCTGCACGCCAGCGAGCTTGCCCAGCTTGTTCTGGATCAGCGTCTGCTCGGTAGGGCAGTCCATGGCTTCGATGCGGAAGGTGCTCAGGCGCGAGCCGGCGGTGGGCGCTTCACTCAAGGTCACGATGGCGGGCCCGGCAGCGCCGGAGCAGCAGGAGCCGGAATGGCCGTGGTTATCCACAGGCGTGAGTTTGGCGGGCCCATGGTCATGTTTATGATCATGGCCGTGGTCATGATCGTGATCGTGATCGTGATCGTGATCATGCTTGTGGTCGTGCTTGTGCGGGGTATGAATGGAGTGGCTCATCAGGTCGCGTCCGTAAAGGTGCCTGTTGCCAAGTAAAGACCCTGTAGCCACTATAGGGTCAAGCGCCCATTTGGAGATTGCTGCGATGAAGATCGGCGAACTGGCCAAACTCACCGATTGCCCGGTGGAAACCATCCGTTATTACGAGAAGGAAAACCTGCTGCCGCCCCCGGCACGCACCGACGGCAACTACCGCGTGTACACCCAGGCGCACACCGAGCGGCTGACCTTTATCCGCAACTGCCGCAGCCTGGACATGACCCTCGAAGAAATCCGCAGCCTGCTGGGGCTACGCGACAGCCCCCAGGACCAGTGCGAAAGCGTGAATGCGTTGATCGACGAGCATATCCATCATGTGAAAGCGCGGATCGACGGATTGTTGGCCTTGCAGGAACAACTGCTGGACCTGCGCCAACGTTGCGGCGGTGGGAACCACTGCGGGATCCTGCAGCAGTTGGAAGTCAGCGGCGCGATTACGGCCAGCGAGGCCGAGCCTTCGCATGTGGGCAGAAGCCACGGCCATTAACTTAGGTGAACACCAAACCCATGTGGGAGCTGGCAAGCCAGCTCCCACAGTTTTTCACCGAGTAAGGCTTTAGATAGCCACGGCCGCCTTGATGCTTGGGTCGGCGTCGTAACCCACGATTTCGAAGTCTTCGAACTTATAGTCGTAGATCGACGCAGGCTTACGCTTGATCACCAGTTCCGGCAGTTTTTTCGGCGTACGCGCCAACTGGGTCTGGATCTGTTCCATGTGGTTGCTGTAGGCGTGGGTGTCGCCAGTGGTGACGATGATCTCGTGGGGGATCAGGTCGCACTGCTGGGCCAGCATGTGGGTCAGCAACGCCAGCGCAGCGGTGTTGTACGGCAGGCCCAGGAACACGTCGGAGCTGCGGATATACAGCTGCATCGACAGATGGCCGTCATGCACGAACGCCTGGTACAGCAAATGGCACGGCGGCAGGGCTTGCTTGCCGTTACGCGCGTTCTCCTGCGGGCTCTGGGTTTCGTCCGGCAGGTATTCGACGTTCCAGCCATGGAACAGGATGCGACGGCTGTTGGGGTTGGTCTTGAGCGTGTGCACCATGTAGTCGATCTGGTTGATCGTGCCGCCGTCCTTGGTCGGCCAGGCGGTCCACTGCTCGCCGTAGACCGGGCCCAGGTCGCCGTCTTCGGTGGCCCACTCATCCCAAATCTTCACGCCATTTTCGTTGAGCCACTTGATGTTGGTGTTGCCGCTCAACATCCAGATCAGTTCGTTGGCGATGCTTTTGAAGTGCAGCTTCTTGGTGGTCAGCAGCGGGAAGCCGTCGGCCAGGTTATGCCGATACTGACGCGCAAACACAGCCTTGGTGCCGGTGCCCGTGCGGTCGCCCTTGGCCAGGCCATTGGTCACGACGTCCTGCAGCAGTTCGAGATATTGCTTCATGTTTTTACCCGTATCGTTGAAGCCAAGACCTCCTGGTCTTGGCATTCGAATTTAAAGCGCGGCGTTCTTCAGCGGCTGCGGGCGATTGTACGCCCACCACAGCATGCCCAGGCCCGCCAGGATCATCGGCAGGCTAAGCACCTGACCCATGGTCAGCCAGCCCCATGCCAGGTAGCCCAACTGCGCATCCGGTACCCGTACGAATTCGACGATAAAGCGGAAAATCCCGTAGAACAGCGCGAACATGCCCGACACGGCCATGGTTGGGCGTGGCTTGCGCGAGAAGATATACAGAATAAGGAACAGCGCCACACCTTCCAACGCGAACTGGTACAGCTGCGACGGGTGGCGCGGCAGTTGCGCCGGGTCGCTGAACGGCGGGAACACCATCGCCCACGGTACGTCGGTCGGCTTGCCCCACAGCTCGGCGTTGATAAAGTTACCAATGCGCCCGGCGCCCAGGCCGATCGGCACGAAGGGGGCGACGAAGTCCATCAGTTGGAAGAACGACTTGCCATTGCGCCGGCCAAACCACCAGGCGGCGATCATCACGCCGATAAACCCGCCGTGGAACGCCATGCCGCCCTTCCATACTTCGAAGATCAGGGTCGGGTTGGCGAGATACGCAGACAGGTCGTAGAACAGCACATACCCCAGGCGCCCGCCGACGATCACGCCCATCGACATCCAGAACACCATGTCGGAGAGCTTCTCCTTGGTCCAGGTCGGGTCGAAACGGTTCAGGCGCCGGGAAGCCAGCAGCCAGGCACCGCCGATGCCGATCAGGTACATCAACCCGTACCAATGGATTTTCAGCGGACCGATGGCCAGGGCCACCGGGTCGATCTGCGGGTAAGGCAGCATTGCGACTCCTCGTTAAAACATTTAGTCATGACGCACCGGACCATGCCGATGTGCGATTAAGCCTGCGTTACAGCTGCGAGATCAAATTAAGAAGTTCACATACACACCAAACAGCCCGGCATGTTAACGGATCAGAGGTGCGCGGCCCAACTTCGAGACGATGGAACACCGGCGCGTCTGTGGGTAGAGTGGCAAAAACACAAAAGGGGTCACCCGATGTGCCTGATTGTTTTCGCCTGGCGACCGGGCCATGCCCAGCCGTTGATCGTCGCGGCCACCCGCGATGAGTTCTACGCCCGCCCCAGCCTGCCGCTGGCCCAGTGGGCGGATGCGCCCCAGGTCTATGCCGGTCGCGATCAGGAAGCGGGAGGTACGTGGCTTGGGGTGAATGCCGATGGCCGCTTTGCCGCCCTGACCAACATCCGCGACCCGCACCAGCCACCGGCGCGCAGGTCTCGTGGCGAGCTGGTCGCGCGGTTTCTCAGTGGTTCGCTGCCGATTGAGGACTATTTAGCCGATGTGAATGGACGCTCGATTGAATATGCCGGGTTCAACCTGCTGGTGGGCACGCGCGATGAACTGTGGCACTACAACGCCAACGACACCGAACCGACGCGGTTGAAAGCTGGGGTGTACGGGTTATCCAATGCCGGGCTGGATACGCCCTGGCCGAAGTTGGTGAAAACCAAGGCGGCGTTCAGCGCAGTGCTGGAAAACCCCGAGCCTGAGGCACTGCTGGGAATTCTCAGCGACCCACAGACCGCCCCGTTCGCTGAACTGCCAGACACCGGCGTAGGCCTGGCGACCGAAAGCCTGCTGTCGAGCGTGTTTATCGCCAGCCCCAGTTATGGGACACGGGCGAGCACGGCGCTGATTGTGAATGCCGATGGGACGCGCAGGATACTGGAGCGTAGTTTTGGCCCGCACGGTGGGCGGCTGGGTGAGGTTGAACTGGAAATCTGACGGCGCTTGGACTGGCGTCATCGCAGGCAAGCCAGCTCCCACATTTGGAATGCATTCCACAGGTGGGAGCTGGCTTGCCTGCGATGAAGGCGCCTCGGTTTAGAGGGTTTTGGCCGAGGCCGGGTTGATCATCCGGGTCAACCCCAGATTCTTCAGCGCCAATTGCAGCGAGCTGTGGATAACTTGCGGGTTGTCGATGGTCATCAACTCGGCGAGCAAATCCTTGGCCCTGCTCAATTCCACCTGGCGCAGCATCCACTTCACTTTCGGCAAGTTGGTGGCGTTCATCGACAGGCTGTCAAAGCCCATCGCCATCAGCAGCACCGCCGCGGCCGGGTCGCCGGCCATTTCGCCGCAGATACTCACCGGCTTGCCTTCGGCATGGGCGTCGCGCACCACGTGTTGCAGCGCTTGTAGCACCGCCGGGTGCAGGTAGTCGTAGAGGTCGGCCACCCGTGGGTTGTTACGGTCCACGGCCAGCAGGTACTGGGTCAGGTCGTTGGAGCCCACCGACAGGAAGTCTACCTGCCGCGCCAGTTCCTTGGCCTGGTACACCGCCGCCGGGATTTCGATCATCACGCCAATCGGCGGCATCGGCACATCGGCGCCTTCGTCGCGCACTTCGCCCCAGGCGCGGTGGATCAGGTGCAGGGCTTCTTCCAGTTCATGGGTGCCGGAGATCATCGGCAGCAGGATACGCAGGTTGTTCAAGCCCTCGCTGGCCTTGAGCATGGCGCGGGTCTGGACGAGGAAGATTTCGGGATGGTCGAGGGTAACGCGAATACCGCGCCAGCCAAGGAAGGGGTTGTCTTCCTTGATCGGGAAATAGGACAGTGACTTGTCGCCGCCAATGTCCAGGCTGCGCATCGTCACCGGTAACGGGTGGAAGGCTTGCAGTTGCTCGCGATAAATCGCCAGCTGCTCCTTCTCGCTCGGGAAACGCTGGTTGATCATGAACGGCACTTCGGTGCGGTACAGCCCCACCCCTTCGGCGCCGCGTTGTTGCGCACGGGCTACATCCGCCAGCAGGCCGGTATTGACCAGCAGCGGTACGCGGTGGCCGTCGGGAGTGACACACGGCAGCTCGCGTAGCGAATCCAGGCCCTGGGCCAGTTGCTTCTCTTCTTCCACCACCTCGGCGTATTGCTTGCGCAGCACGTCGCTGGGGTTGGTGAACACCTCGCCGCGATGCCCGTCGACGATCATGTCGATGCCATCGACCTTGGAATACGGCAGGTCCACCAGGCCCATCACCGTCGGGATACCCATGGCCCGGGCCAGGATCGCCACGTGGGAGTTACCCGAACCCAATACCGAAACCAGGCCCACCAGCTTGCCTTCAGGCACTTCGCCAAGCTGGGTGGCGGTCAACTCTTCGCTGACCAGGATGGTGTTATCGGGGAAGACCATGTTGGTGCTGCGGTCTTCCTGCAGGTACGCCAACAGACGGCGCCCCAGGTCGCGCACATCCGATGCGCGCTCGCGCAGGTAGGCGTCGTCCATCATTTCGAAACGGTTGACGTGATCGGTGACCACCTGGCGCAACGCGCCCTGGGCCCACTGGCCGGTCTTGATCACGGTCTTGACTTCGTTACCCAGGGACGCGTCGTCGAGCATCATCTGGTACACGTCAAACAGCGCACGCTCTTCGGGGCGCAGTTGGGTGGCCAGCTTGGTCGACAGGTTGCGCATGTCGGCGCGCACGCCTTCGAGGGCGGTCTTGAACAGTTTGATTTCGGCGTCGATGTCGTGGACGGTCTTGTCCGGCACCACATCGAGGTCGGCTGGCGGCAGCATGACCACCGCAGTACCCACCGCGGCGCCCGGCGAACCCGGTACGCCGACGAACTTGGCTTCCTGGATACCCTTGCCCTGGCGCCCCAGGCCGCGAATCGAGCCAGTGGCTTCGGCATGGGCGATAACCCCGGCCAGTTGCGCGCTCATGGTCACCAGGAAGGCTTCTTCGCCTTCGTCGAACTGGCGACGCTCTTTTTGCTGGATGACCAACACGCCGACAACGCGGCGGTGGTGAATGATCGGTGCGCCAAGGAACGAGGCGTAGCGCTCTTCACCGGTTTCGGCAAAGTAGCGATAACGCGGGTGATCGGCCGCGTTCTCGAGGTTAAGGGGTTCTTCACGCGTCCCCACCAGGCCCACCAGACCTTCATTGGGCGCCATGCTGACCTTGCCGATGGAGCGCTTGTTCAAGCCCTCCGTGGCCATCAGCACAAAACGGTTGGTCTCGGGGTCCAGCAGGTAAACCGAGCAGACCTGGCTGCCCATGGCTTCCTTGACGCGCAACACAATAATCCCCAACGCCGCCTTGAGATCCTTGGCGGAGTTAACTTCCTGGACGATCTTGCGCAGCGTATTGAGCATGGCTCGGGGTCGAACTCCGTCGTCAGTCGCGCGCTAAAAGGCGCGGGGCAAGCTCTTTGAGAGCGCGACGATAAACCTCGCGCTTGAATGTCACCACCTGGCCCAACGGGTACCAATAGCTGACCCAGCGCCAGCCATCGAACTCCGGTTTACCGGTCAAATCCATCCGCACCCGCTGCTCGTTGGAGATCAGGCGCAAAAGAAACCATTTCTGCTTCTGGCCGATGCACAGCGGTTGGCTGTGGGTACGCACCAGGCGTTGCGGCAAACGATAGCGCAACCAGCCACGAGTACAGGCCAGAATTTGCACATCTTCGCGCTCAAGGCCGACTTCTTCGTTCAACTCACGGTACAAGGCGTCTTCAGGGGTTTCGTCGGGGTTGATTCCACCTTGAGGAAACTGCCAGGCATCTTGGTTGATTCGGCGAGCCCATAGCACCTGTCCGGCATCATTCGTCAGAATAATGCCGACATTAGGACGGAAACCATCGGGGTCGATCACGGCAACAACCTCGCAAACGCATGTCGCCGCATTGTTCCACAAAGGTTGTTCCAGCGGCAACGAGGCTTCTTACCTTATGTGCACTCTTGTGAAAAGACCGTATTCTGGGCGCCTTTTTACAGACTTTTCAGCGAGTAACTGCAATGCGCCTGGCTTTATTCGACTTGGACAATACCCTTCTGGGCGGTGACAGCGATCACGCCTGGGGCGATTACCTGTGTGAACGCGGGATTCTCGACGCTGTGGCCTACAAGGCCCGTAACGACGAGTTCTACCAGGACTACCTGGCTGGCCGGCTGGATAACGCCGCCTACTTGAACTTCTGCCTGGAAATCCTCGGCCGCACCGAGATGGCCCAGCTGGACGCGTGGCACAACGACTACATGCGCGACTGCATCGAGCCCATCATGCTCCCCAAGGCCGTTGAACTGCTGGCCAAGCACCGCGCCGCCGGTGACAAGCTGGTGATCATCACCGCTACCAACCGCTTCGTCACCGCGCCGATTGCCGAACGCCTGGGCGTCGAGACCTTGATCGCCACTGAATGCGAAATGGTGGATGGCCGCTACACCGGGCGCAGCACCGACGTGCCGTGCTTTCGCGAAGGCAAGGTGACACGTTTGAACCGTTGGTTGGAAGAAACCGGGCACAGCCTGGAAGACAGCTACTTCTACAGCGATTCGATGAATGACTTGCCGTTGCTGGAGCAGGTGACGCACCCGGTGGCGGTGGATCCGGACCCGAATTTGCGAGTTGAGGCCCAGAAGCGGGGTTGGCCGGTGATTACGCTGCGCGACTGATCGACTTCACCTGTAGGAGCGAGCTTGCTCGCGAAAATCGTCAACGCTGACGCGGTCATCCTGAATGAACGCGGCGCCCTTGAGTTTTTCGCGAGCAAGCTCGCTCCTACAGGGAATCAAACCGGCTTGGCGCCCATAAGCCCTGCAATCGCCACAAACCCCACCAGGCTGACCACCGCCAGCACCAGGGTGAAATTCAGGCTCCCGCCCTCGCCCTTGCGCAGCCGATTGAGCCGCGCCACCAGCCAGAACCAGGCCAGCGCCGCCACGGTGTAGAGGATGCTGGAGCCCAAAATCCAGGTTTGCCCCAATGGCCAGCCGAGCAGGTGCACCAGCCACCAGCCGGTGAACGGCATGCTCACCAGGCAAATGCCCATCAGCAGCCATACAAATGCCCAGGGGCGTTGCACGGTCGCGGCCGGGCCGGCGCTACGTTTACGCCACGCCAATACAGCCAGGCCGAGGCCGCTGAGCAGCAGCAATACGGTGGCGGTGATGTGGATCACCTTGAGGGTGGTCAGCGTTTCCATGGTCTCTATTCCTTATAGGCCGCTCAGTCAGCGTAGTCGCTCAACCGAGGAACAGCTGGTAAGCCGGGTTTTCGCTTTCATCCCAGTAGGGGTAACCGATTTGCGCCAAGGCCGCGGGCACCAGGTGGCGCTCGTCTGCCGGCACTTGCAAGCCCGCCACCACTCGGCCGTCAGCCGCGCCGTGGTTGCGGTAGTGGAACATTGAGATGTTCCAGCGCCCGCCGAGCTTGTTGAGGAAGTTGAACAACGCCCCCGGCCGCTCCGGAAACTCGAAACGAAACACCAGCTCGTCGCTGACTTTGGCCGCATGCCCGCCGACCATATGGCGAATGTGCAACTTGGCCAGTTCGTTCTCGGTGAGGTCCAGCACCGGGAAACCCTGGCTGGTCAGGCTGGCCACCAACGCGCTGCGCGGGTCGTTTTCCGGGTGGGTTTGCACGCCGACGAAAATGTGCGCTTCGCTGCCGGAGTGGTAGCGGTAGTTGAATTCGGTGATCTGGCGCTTGCCCACCGCCTCGCAGAAGGCCTTGAAGCTGCCCGGTCGCTCGGGGATGGTCACAGCGATGATGGCCTCACGACCTTCACCCAACTCGGCGCGCTCGGCCACATGGCGCAAGCGGTCGAAGTTGACGTTAGCACCCGAGTCGATGGCGACAAAGCTCTGGCCGCTGACGCCACGGGTCTCGACGTACTTTTTGATCCCGGCCACACCCAGCGCACCGGCCGGTTCGGTGATGGAGCGGGTGTCATCGTAGATGTCCTTGATCGCCGCACAGATTTCATCGGTGCTGACGGTGATCACTTCATCCACATAGTCTTTGCAGATGTCGAAGGTATGCTGGCCGATCTGCGCCACCGCCACGCCGTCGGCGAAGATCCCCACAGTCGGCAATACCACACGCTCGCCCGCCGCCATGGCGGCTTGCAGGCAGTTGGAATCGTCCGGTTCCACGCCGATGATCTTGATCTCCGGGCGCAGGTATTTCACATACGCCGCAATCCCGGCGATCAGCCCGCCGCCGCCCACCGGTACGAAAATCGCGTCCAAAGGCCCTGGGTGCTGGCGCAGGATCTCCATCGCCACGGTGCCCTGCCCGGCAATGGTGTGCGGATCATCGTAAGGGTGGATGTACACGTAGCCTTTTTCGTCGACCAGCTTGAGCGAGTAGGCCAGGGCTTCCGGGAAGGAATCACCGTGCAATACCACTTTGCCGCCACGGGAGCGCACGCCTTCGACCTTGATCTCCGGGGTGGTCTTGGGCATCACGATGGTGGCTTTCACCCCCAGCACCTTGGCCGCCAGGGCCAGGCCCTGGGCATGGTTGCCGGCCGACGCGGTGACGACGCCGCGTGCACGTTCTTCGGCACTGAGCTGGGTCAGCTTGTTGTAGGCGCCGCGAATCTTGAACGAGAACACCGGCTGCAAGTCTTCGCGCTTGAGCCAAATCTTGTTACCCAGCCGCTCGGAGAGCTGGCGGGCAGTCTGCAAGGGGGTTTCCACGGCGATGTCGTAAACGCGCGAGGTGAGGATTTTTTTGACGTAGTGTTCAAGCATCGGCAGGCATCTACTTCACGGGTTGGGCAGGGCCAAGGAGTCTAACCCAGCGTTTGGCCGGGCGACCACACGAATCCCGAGGTTTTGTTGGGTTATACTCGCCGCCCTCGTTAATTCCCCGCCCGTTCCGGAGCCCGCATGACCCAGGATCAACTCAAACAGGCAGTGGCCCAGGCCGCTGTCGATTTAATCCTTCCTAAACTCGACGACAAGAGCATCGTCGGTGTCGGCACCGGTTCCACCGCCAACTGCTTTATCGACGCACTGGCCCAGCACAAGGGCGCGTTCGACGGCGCCGTCGCCAGTTCCGAAGCCACCGCTGCCCGCCTCAAGGGCCATGGCATTCCGGTGTACGAACTCAACACCGTGAGCGACCTGGAGTTCTACGTCGACGGCGCCGATGAAAGCGACGAACACCTGAACCTGATCAAAGGCGGCGGCGCGGCCCTCACCCGCGAGAAGATTGTCGCGGCCGTGGCCAAGACCTTCATTTGCATCGCCGACGCGAGCAAGCTGGTCCCCGTGCTGGGCACGTTCCCACTGCCGGTAGAAGTCATCCCCATGGCCCGCAGCCACGTGGCCCGCGAGCTGGTGAAACTGGGCGGCGACCCGGTGTACCGCGAAGGTGTGTTGACCGACAACGGCAACATCATCCTCGACGTGTTCAATATGCAGATCACCAACCCGGTGGAGCTTGAGACGCAGATCAACGCCATTGTGGGCGTGGTCACCAACGGCCTGTTCGCGGCGCGCCCGGCGGATGTATTGCTGCTGGGCACCCCGGAAGGCGTGAAAACCCTCAAGGCCTGACCCTGTGGGAGCCGGGCTTGCCCGCGATGCAGACGACTCGGTGTATCAATGGATACCGAGGCGATGCCATCGCAGGCAAGCCAGCTCCCACATGTGTTAGCGCTCGGCTATAAAGCGATGTAACAAAAACGCTACTTTTCGCAGCACTCCTCGCCAAAACCGTGCGCTCTGTCACGGCATCCTCTGCCCCGCCTGGTATCCAATCCGTTACAAATTACAGCCACGCGACCCACGCGTTTAACAATGCGCCAATTCGCAGCCGCCCAGGGAATGAGGCGCGCATTGTGCAAAGGGTCTGGGCTTGAACGTCCCCCTCACCTCAAGGAAGACCTTGTGATAAAGCCCTTAGCCCTCGCCGTCAGCGTTGCCGGTGCCTTGCTGTCCACGCATACCCAGGCCTACGATTACGGCCAGCACGCCAACACCACCCTGGAAAAACTGATCAACGACTACCCTGGCCGTTATCGCGGCACGGCAAATTTTGCCGGGGCAGCCGACTGGATGCAGAGCCAGATGGGCACGGCCTATAGCATCAGCCGCCAGGACTTCACCTGGAATAACGGCAGACGGGCTTCGCAAAACGTGGTGGCCTCTGCCGCTGGCACCAAGGCCCAGTACGTGGTGATTGGCGCGCATTTCGATACCTACTTCGGCCGCCCGACCCTGCAAGGCCTGGATGACAACGGTTCCGGCGCCAGCGTGTTGACCGAGGTGGCGAAGAACCTCGGCGGCCTGTCACTGGAAAATGGCCTGCAAATCGTTGGCTTCGGCGCCGAAGAAGAGGGCCTGCGTGGCTCCCGGGCCTTTGTCGACTCACTCAGCGCCAGCCAGCGCGCCAACATGCTCGCGATGATCAACCTCGACAGCCTGATCACCGGCGACATGATGTACGCCCACGCCGGCCAGAACAGCACCGCCAACCCGGCGTTGGCCTCCTTGCGTGAGCACACCTTCCAGATCGCCAAGGAGTTGAACATCCCGTTGTTCAGCAACCCCGGCCTCGACCCGCAGTACCCAAAGGGCACCGGCTGCTGCAGCGATGGTGAAGCGTTCGAACCGCTGAATATCCCGATCCTTTATATAGAGGCCACCAACTGGGAACTGGGCGACCTGGACGGCTACACCCAGACCGACAACCCGAAAATCCCCGGCGGCTCGACCTGGCACGATCCGAACGAAGACAACAAAGCCGTGCTGACCGATGCATTCGGCCAGGCGCGCATCGACCAGCGCCTGCGTGACTATTCACGCCTGCTCAGCCGCCTGGTGCTGGAACTGACCAACGCCGACCTGATGGCCTCGACCGCTTCCGGCGGTGCCGTTGCGCGCAATATGCAAGACAACATGCAGCGCCAGCATCAGGCTCTGGTGCGCCTGCATGATCGCCGTTGGCTGACCCTGCAAGCGGCCAGCCGCGAGGTCGCAAGCTTCGATGGCGAGATCGGCGTGGATGGCGAATACAACCCGGACAGCGGCTTCGACACGGCCCCCAACCCCGAAGCCCGACGCCTGGGTCTGCACGCCCTCGGCGACTACCAACTGACTTCAAGCCTGAATATCGGCGCCAGCCTCAGCTACCTCAATGGGCGCGACAAGCTGGAGCATCGCGGCAAGCTCGACAGCGACACCTGGCAGGCAGCCGTCTATGCGCTGCTCAACGATGGCGGGCCACGCTGGCTGGCCGGTGACCTGAGCGTGGGCCACACGCGCTTCGACTCCAAGCGCAACCTGGTCATCCAGGCCAATGGCGGGCCGATCCTGCCCAACCAGCAACTGACGGGCGACACCGATGCCTTGGCGGTGGGCGCACGGGGGCTGGGTGGCTATGACTTTGAGTTTGGCGCGATCAAGAGCGGGCCGTTCGCCGGCCTGGACTACAGCCATTACCGCATCGACAAGTTCCGCGAAAAGCAGAACCTGCGTACGGCCCTGGAGTACGAAGAGCAGTCTTTCGACTCCCTGGAAGCCAGCTTCGGCTGGCGCGTGCGCGGCGCTGTTGCCCTGCCCTATGGCCTGAACCTGATGCCCTACGGCGACATCGCCTGGGTCAAGGAATTGGCCGACGGCCGCCGGGACGACCTGCAACTCACCGCACGCGCCGATGGCCAGGCCCGCACCGCCAGGCTGGGCTCAGTGGACAAGAGCTTTGCTCGCGCACAACTCGGCAGCCAACTGGCGATCACCCCACAGTTGGGCGTGTTTGCCGAGGTCAATGGCCGCCTCGGGCATGCTGAAGGCAGCCAGACCGGTTATTCGCTGGGCGTGCAATGGATGTTCTGATCAGGGTTTCTTGAACACGTAAAACAGGTTCGGCTCGCTGACCATGTACAGCGTGCCGTCGTCATCCATGGCGATCCCTTCGGCCTGGGGCACACGCTTGCTCAGGCCATGGCGCCCTTTAAGCAACGACAGACTGCTTAGAGGGCGACCATCAATATCCAGCTCCAAGACCAGGAACGACTCATCCGACAGCGCCAACAGATGGCCGCTGCGCTCGTCGTATTGCAGGCTCGACAGGTCGCGCACAAACAGCCCGGCATCGCGCTTGGGGTTGTTGATCACATGCACCGAATAGGTTTTTTCCGGCTTGAAATGGGGAAACCCATGCACCTCGTAGATCAGCATGGGGTCGCGCTCCTTGGCCACGAACAGGCGCTTGCCCACCGAGTCGTAGGCCAACCCTTCAAAGCCCTTGTTGCCGCCGACGTGCACGCCCAGGGTCATTTGCTCCGCATCGGCGGCGTCGAGGAACTTCGTGTCATCATCCACATGCACCTTGATCAAGCGCTGCTGGCGCTCATCACTGATGACGTAGATGTTGTCGCTGATAAATTCCACCGCTTCGGCATCGCCAAAGCCCACCAGGGGAATACGCCGCAGGATCTTGCCCTCCAGCGACAACTCGACCAGTTCGGCGTTTTTATTGGTGACGGTAAACAGGCTTTTGCGCACGGGGTCGTAGGTCAGGGCCGAGACATCGTCGTCGAGCCCTTCGATCACCTGGCCTTCGAGGGGGACGCGATAATCCGCCAGGCCAATGGCGCGCTCATCGGCAGGCTGGTACCACACCCGCCAGTTGAACCAGGCGCGTTCGAACAGACGGAACTGCTGTGCCACCAACCCGGCAACCACCAGGGCGAGCAGCAGCAGGATGAAAACAACAGGTTTGGGGCGGGCAAATCGGCGCATCGGGGCGGGCTCAGAGAAAAAACTGGCGAATAGATATCAAGGTCACCTGAATTTAAACTTAAACGCACCGGACTGTCTGGCGAATGCCGTTTATAAAGAAAAGTCTGACGTAATTCGTCAGTTATTTCCGCTTTTCAAAACGATAGAACAGGTTTGGCTCACTGACCATGTACAGATTGCCGCTCTCGTCCATGGTCACGCCTTCGGCACGGGGGATCGTGTCTTTCAGGCCATTGAAGCCGCCAAGCAAGGTCATGAAGCTGACTTGCTCGCCCGTTTCATCCAGTTCCAGCAGCAGGTGGGAATCGGCCGACAGCACCAGCAAATGCCCGGTACGTGGGTCGATGGACAGGGCCGAGAGATTGCGCACATCCAATTCGGTGCTGGCCAGTTTTTGCTTGTCGCCGGTCAGCGTATTGCCATCGCTTTTCCAGGTGAACAAGGCCGGCGGGCGCTCTTCGCCCAGCACCAGCTGCTGGTTGCGCTTGTCCCAGGTGACGGCTTCGAAGGCTTTGTTCTGGTCTTTGGACGGGCCCAGGTCATGGCTGGGGAAATCGGCCTTGTTCAGCGCCGTAGTGCCGGCGTCGACCTTGACCACGGTCAGGCTGTGATCGCGTTCATCGACCACCGCCATCAAGCCGTTTTCCATCACCGCCACACCTTCCGGATTGTTCCAGCCGTTGAGCGGCATCTTGCGCAACACATCGCCTTGCAGGCTCAGCTCAACCAGAAAGGGGTTCTTGCCCATCACCGAAAACAGGGTTTTGGTCTGCGGGTTATAGGACAGGTCTGATGCCTCATCCTTCTCCATACCGGGCAGCAACTTGGCGTCGATCACCGCGTGATAGTCCGGCAGCCACACACTTTCCCGGCGTTCGGCCGAACTTTCGAAACGCTCCAGCACCCACAGCAGACCGCGATCGTCCCAGTGCATGGCCCAGGCGACGCCATACAAAATGGCACCGGCCAAAAATACCCAGGAATACCAGCGCATGGACAAGCGGGAGCGGAGCGAGGTTTTCGAAGTGGGCAGAGGTACGACCATTGAGCGCTTTTCCGGAAAGTCAGCTGTAGGGGATAGCACAGGATTCAAGGACCCGCGCGCAAGAGCAGGAAATTATCCGGATGGAGTGTGAAAAAAATGCAAAAGCGAGAATTCAGGATGTAATGAAGATCCAATGTGGGAGCGGGCTTGCTAGCGAATGCGGTGGTCCAGTCGTTGATGCATTGACTGACACTGCGCATTCGCGAGCAAGCCCGCTCCCACAGTTTGATCGTAGTTTGCCTGCTACTTAGCGCACGACGCTTTCGAAACAGTTCACACCCGCCAGCTCCAACACCACTTCATCGCCCACACTCAACGGGCCAACGCCTGCCGGGGTGCCGGTCAGGATCACGTCGCCCGCCTGCAGGGAAAAGCAGCCCGCCATGTACTGAATCATCGGCACAATCGGGTTGAGCATCTGCGCGCTGTTGCCGTCCTGGCGCACTTCGCCGTTGATGCTCAGGCGAATGCCGATATCGGTCACGTCTGCAAAGGTACTGCTGACCACGAAGGGGGCAATCACCGCCGCGCCATCGAACGACTTGGCGATTTCCCACGGCAGGCCCTTGGCTTTGAGCTCGGCCTGTTTGTCGCGCAGGGTCAGGTCCAGGGCCGGGGCGAAGCCGGAGATGGCGTCCAGCACTTCTTCCCGGCTCGGCTTGGCGGACAAAGGCTTGCCGATCAACACGGCGATTTCCGCTTCGTAGTGCACCGAGCCACGCTCGGTCGGAATGGCAAAGCCGCCTTCCAACGGCACCACGCAACTGCCCGGCTTGATGAACAGTAACGGCTCGGTGGGCACCGGGTTGTCCAGTTCCTTGGCGTGTTCGGCGTAGTTACGCCCGATGCACACCACTTTACCCACCGGGAAGTGGATGTTGGTGCCGTCGACATACTTGTGCTGGTAGCTCATGGAACGACTCCTTCAGGTGCGATTAAACAGCGAAGATCTTGCCGGGGTTCATGATCCCGTTAGGGTCGAACACCGCTTTGACGGCCTTCATGTATTCGATTTCAACCGGTGAACGGCTGTACGTCAGGTAATCGCGCTTGGTCATGCCCACGCCGTGCTCGGCGGAAATCGAGCCGTTGTACTTGGCGACGGTCTCGAATACCCACTTGTTCACGGTGGCGCACTTGGCAAAGAACTCGTCTTTGCTCAGGTTTTCCGGCTTGAGAATGTTCAGGTGCAGGTTGCCGTCACCGATATGGCCGAACCAGACAATTTCGAAGTCCGGGTAGTGTTCGCCGACAATCGCGTCAATTTCGCTCAGGAACGCTGGCACTTTCGAGACGGTCACCGAGATGTCGTTCTTGTACGGCGTCCAGTGGGAAATGGTTTCGGAGATGTACTCGCGCAGTTTCCACAGGTTGTGCAGCTGGGTTTCGCTCTGGCTCATCACGCCATCCAGCACCCAGCCCTGCTCCACGCAATGTTCGAACGTTTCCAGGGCGTGGTTGGCGACTTCTTCGGTGGTGGCTTCGAATTCCAGCAGAGCGTAGAACGGGCACTCGGTTTCGAACGGCGCCGGCACGTCGCCACGACCAAGGACTTTGGCCAGGGCCTTGTCGGAGAAGAATTCGAAGGCGGTCAGGTCCAGCTTGCTCTGGAAGGCATGCAGCACCGGCATGATCGAGTCGAAATCAGTCGTGCCGAGCACCATTGCCGTGAGGTTCTTTGGCGCACGGTCCAGGCGCATGGTGGCTTCGACCACAAAGCCCAGGGTGCCCTCGGCGCCGATAAACAGCTGGCGCATGTCGTAGCCGGTGGCGTTCTTGATCAGGTCGCGGTTCAGCTCCAGCACATCGCCTTTGCCGGTGACGACCTTCATGCCGGCCACCCAGTTGCGGGTCATACCGTAGCGAATTACTTTGATCCCGCCGGCATTGGTGCCGATATTGCCGCCAATCTGGCTGGAACCGGACGAGGCGAAGTCCACCGGATAATACAGGCCGTTTTCTTCAGCGACGTTCTGCAGTTGCTTGGTGACCACACCCGGCTGGCACACGGCGGTGCGGTCGGTGAGGTTCACGTCGAAAACCTGGTTCATATAGTCGAACGACACCACCACTTCGCCATTGGCGGCAACGGCAGCAGCCGACAGACCGGTGCGCCCGCCCGATGGCACCAGCGCCACCTTGTGCTCATTGGCCCAACGCACGATGGCCTGTACCTGCTCGGTGGTCTTGGGGAACACGATGGCGCTAGGTGCGGGTGCGAAGTGCTTGGTCCAATCCTTGCCGTAAGCCTCCAGGGAGTCGGCGTCGGTCAGCACTTTGCCGGGCTCAACCAGGGTCTTTAGCTCATCAATCAGGGCAGGATGGGTCATCGACAGAACTCTCGAACAATTCATGGTCATCCTGAGAACGCTTCACGTCGCAGGAATAGGTGTTTAGCGGGGTGCGTATGCTAGCATACCGCCCCCGCAGGACAGACCCAAAGGGCGTTTCTGCGGTGACGGCTTTCCTGCCGTCCGGGTCAGCTTGCGCTGCTCGACTCCCTGCCAATTTTCTCCGGGATACAGGTTTACGCAGATGAGCAAGACTTCTCTCGATAAGAGCAAGATCAAGTTCCTTCTTCTGGAAGGCGTCCACCCATCGGCTGTCGACGTTCTGAAAGCCGCCGGGTACACCAGCATTGAGTACATCACCAGTTCTCTGCCGGAAGCCCAGCTCAAGGAAAAGATCGCCGACGCGCACTTTATCGGCATTCGCTCCCGCACTCAGCTGACCGAAGAGATCTTCGACCACGCCAAGAAACTCGTGGCTGTCGGCTGTTTCTGCATCGGCACCAACCAGGTCGACCTCAATGCAGCGCGCGAGCGCGGCATCGCGGTGTTCAACGCACCGTACTCCAACACCCGTTCCGTTGCGGAGCTGGTGCTGGCCGAGGCCATCCTGCTGCTGCGCGGTATCCCTGAGAAGAACGCTTCCTGCCACCGTGGCGGCTGGATCAAGAGCGCGGCCAACTCCTTCGAAATCCGCGGCAAGAAGCTGGGCATCGTCGGCTACGGCTCGATCGGCACGCAACTGTCGGTGTTGGCTGAAGGCCTGGGCATGCAGGTGTTCTTCTACGACACCCTGACCAAGCTGCCGTTGGGCAACGCCACCCAAGTGGCCAGCCTGACCGAGCTGCTGGGCATGTCCGACATCGTCACCCTGCACGTTCCGGAAACGGCCGAGACTCAGTGGATGATCGGTGAGAAGGAAATCCGCGCGATCAAGAAAGGCGGGATCCTGATCAACGCCGCTCGCGGCACCGTGGTCGAGCTGGATGCCCTGGCCGACGCGATCAAGGACAAGCACCTGATCGGCGCTGCCATCGACGTGTTCCCGGTGGAGCCACGCTCCAACGATGACATCTTCGAAAGCCCGCTACGTGGCCTGGACAACGTGATCCTGACCCCGCACATCGGCGGTTCCCCCGCTGAAGCCCAAGCCAACATCGGCCTGGAAGTCTCGGAAAAACTGGTCAAGTACAGCGACAACGGTACCTCGGTATCGTCGGTCAACTTCCCGGAAGTGGCCCTGCCGGCTCACCCGGGCAAGCACCGTCTGCTGCACATCCACCAGAACATCCCTGGCGTGATGATGGAGATCAACAAGGTCTTCGCGGAAAACGGCATCAACATCTCCGGTCAGTTCCTGCAGACCAACGAGAAGGTCGGCTACGTGGTGATCGACGTCGACGCCGAGTACTCGGACCTGGCGCAAGAGAAGCTGCAGCACATCAACGGCACTATTCGTAGCCGCGTGCTTTTCTAGTAGGCGCGAGCTTGCTCGCGAAAATCCCAAGGCCGCCGCGTTTAAACAGGTTAAACGCGTCATCGTTGACGTTCTTCGCGAGCAAGCTCGCGCCTACTAGAAAAGCACGCGGCTACGAATAGTGCCGTTGATGTGCTGCAGCTTCTCTTGCGCCAGGTCCGAGTACTCGGCGT
>NZ_NKRF01000125.1:0-1255 GCF_003408955.1 Pseudomonas sp. GL93 | reverse complement strand
TGGGCCTGTCCCCCGGCAGCGTACGCCATGAAGCTGGTTATCCAGTCTTCTGCCTCAAGCTCTTTGCATATTCGTTCGGAGAACGATACCCCAGAGCTGAGTGCAGTCGACTGCTGTTGTAAAACCCATGCACATAGCTGGCGATCGATAGCTGTGCCTGTTTTTTGGTGGGGTAGACCCCAAAAGCCTCCTCTCTTTTCAGCGTAGCGAAAAAACTCTCCGCCACTGCGTTATCCCAGCAATTTCCCTTTCGACTCATGCTCTGTTTGAAGTCCTTCTTAGCTAACGCTAGACGGAACTTACTGCTTGCGTACTGACGGCCCTGATCGGAGTGAAATACTGCTCCGCTAGTGCCAGAACAGGCGCTCCAGGCATTCAGAAACGCACTTTCCACCAGGCCATCTGGCATGCGGTCTGACAAGCTGTAGCCCAAGATCTGGCGGGTCTGGATGCTCAACACTACGGCCAGATACAGCCAACCCTCTCTGGTTGGGAGATAGGTGATATCACTGACCCAAGTCGGGGTGGGGTTATCGATGGCAAACTGGCGCGCCACCACATTGTCCGCGACCGGCAAGTAATGGTTGCTGTCAGTGGTACAGGGCCTGAAACCGCGTTTGGACTTGCCGTGTATACGCTCCTCCTGCATCAACCGGCTGACTCGCTTGTGGCCCACTGCATACGATTTCTGGCGTAAGGCTGCGACCAACCGTGGCCGACCGTAGGTGTGTCGACTGGCCGCATAGACGCTGCGCAACTCAATGCGAATCTGAGCGTCAGGATCAGGGCGAGGCTGCCTGTGCGTGTAATCGTAGAAACCTGAAGTCGAGACTTCCATCACCCGGCACAACACACGTACCGGGTATTGAGTCCGTTCAGCAGCGACGAAGGCGTATCTCACCTGGACTCTCTGGCGAAGAATACCGCCGCCTTTTTTAGGATTTCACGCTCCATTTTTAGCTCGGCAACCTCGGCTCGCAGGCGGGCAAGCTCGCTGTCCTCCTTAGTGATGGGCTTGCGCTCGGGCGAGCTCAACGGTTGACCCTTGCGCGTGGCGTTCACCCAGTTATCGAGCGTTTTGACGGACATCTCTAGCTGGCGGGCAGCTTCGGTTCTGCCAACGCTTTCAGCTAACGCAACCGCTTGAGTCTTGAACTCATCGGTGTAGTTACGGCGAGTGGATGGATACATGGCAACCTCCAAGAGAACGATTTAAGTATCGCTTCTTGGCGTCCGTTGTCACGGGACAGGCCCA
>NZ_NKRF01000116.1:0-1266 GCF_003408955.1 Pseudomonas sp. GL93 | reverse complement strand
CCGAATACCTGTTGCAGGATGGTTTGCTCGGTGGCGCTGATGTCGCGGCGGTGGTAGGCGTAGTCGTCCTGTTCGGTCTGGCTGGCGATCAGCACGTCACGTCCTGCGGTCACGCTGGCGTTGCCGCCGGCTTTCAGGTTGCTGCCGAGGTTGAGCACGTCGCGGCCGGCGTTCAGCTTGAGCGTGTCGGTGGCTTCGAAGCGGGAGGCTTCGCTGGCCACGTCGTTGCGCAGTTGATAGCCCTGGCCTTCCTGTTTGAAGGTGGTGACGGTGCGTTCGTTGAGGATGTCGCCGGTCACGGCGGTGGCGCTGATGTCGCGGCCATTGACGATGCCGCCGCGGCTGTTGCGGATCGAGTCGGTGGCGAGCATTTCCAAGCGATTGCCGGCTTGCATCAGGCCGCTGTTGTCGATGTTGCCTGCGACCATGTTCAGGTTGTTGGTGGCGCGTAGGGTGCCGCTGTTGTGCAGGTCGCCGCCGGTGATCAGGCTCACGTCCTGGCCCTGGATCAGCGCGCCGTTAGGGGCCAGGCGGTTGTTGGCCTGGGCCAGGTAGAGCACGGGGGGCAGGACTTTCTGGCCGTTGACCTCGGCTTCTTCCATCCACACGATGTCGTGGGTCAGCGCCGCGACTTGTTCGGCAGTCAGCGATACGCCGAGCTGCAGGTTGAGCGAGTCCTTGTAAGAGATGGCGTTGTCCATCAGGTAGCGGAACAGTTGGTCATCGCTGGCGAGGCCGTTGATGTAGCGTTGGCCAGTGCGGGCCACCACGGCTTCGCGGATCAAGCGCTGCTCGTACAGGCCGTCGCCCAGGCGCTTCCAGCTGGCGTCGGGGTTGTAGCCGAGTTTGCCCAGCAGGTAGTCGGAGCTCATGAACTGCTTGAGGTCGGTGAGCGCCGGGTTGGTTTCGATCAGGTATTTGTGGCTGTTATCCACCGGGGCAATGTCTGGCAGGCCTTGCACGCGGGTGATCGAGGGGGAGCGATTGTCCAGAGCCAGCGGGCCCTGGCCGTTGACTGCGCCGCTGACGGGCTGGCCATCGAGGTTGAAACCGCGTTCTTGCACGGCGGTGTAGTCGAGGTTTTTTTCGCGGTCGGCGGCGGTGATGACTCGCCCGTTGACGCTGAAGTCGCCGGTGGCGGTGTCCGCTTTACTCGCTGCGCCGCCTTTCGCGGCCTGGCCGCTGAGGCGGAACAGGCCGTTCTGGCTGGTCGGCAAACTGAAGCCGGGCAAGGTCACCGGGTTGACTTGGCGTTGGGCCAGGTCT
>NZ_NKRF01000030.1:0-1314 GCF_003408955.1 Pseudomonas sp. GL93 | reverse complement strand
TGTCCAGTCCTGAAATAGGTTTACACCCTGTTTCAGTCTCAAAACGCCCGATGCACCGCATCGGGCGTTTTGTATTTCAGGGACAGGTGTGGCCGTTCCCCGTTGTAGATCAGCACCGACTCATCCACCATTTTCACTGCGTCCGCCAGATTTTTAGGGCGATACAGCAGGAACTCGGTCTTCAAAATGCCGTTTATCCTCTCCGCCAGAGCATTCTGGTAGCAGTCATAGCCGTCGGTCATTGAGCATCTGATGCCATGACTAGCGTGCAAACGTTGATAACGCTCAGAGCAGTATTGGGCGCCGCGGTCTGAGTGATGGATCAGTGGCAGCGTGCTTCGGCGTTCGCCAACTGCCTTTTCCATCGCCTTGATCACCGACTCGGTATGCAAGCTCTCATGCACATGATGGCCTACGATCTTGCGCGAGTAGGCGTCTGTCACCAGGCTCACATAAACCACGCTTTCCCGTGTCGGCAGGTAGGTTATATCTGCAACCCAGACCTGCTCTGGCCTATTGGCCACAATCTGGTCCTGACCCGCTTTGAGCAGGTTAGGATGGCGTCGAAAACGGTGATGGCTGTCTGTCGTTTTGTGGTAAGCCCGTTTGCGCACAACCAGTTCTCGAGCGTTGCGCAGGATGCTAAACAGGCGGTCTCTGCCGACCCGCACTGATGCGCCAACTTCGACGCTCATCAGGTAATGCAGCTTGCGCGTGCCTATCCGTGGTTGGCGGCGGCGCTTTTCAAGAACATAGTCCATGACTTCTTGATCTTGACGAGCCCTCTCGTCGAAAGCCCGATTGCGTTGGTAATACGCTTGGCGCGAAATGCCCATGAACAGGCAAGCCCTGGTGACGCTCAGGCCTTGGATTTGCCCTTGCGAGAGGACTTGCCGGGTCGCTTTTTTACGACGGAAACACCGTAGTCCTTCTTCAGAACATTCACAACGGCTTCGAAGAATTGCGCTTTCTGATTACTTAGCGCCAGCTGTTCTTCAAGCTCTTTGATCCGCTGCTCGGGGGTCAGCGGGAGGGTTGGCTCGGTCATGGACCTGCTCCTCGGCTCTCGAATTGAGGCGCCTTGACTCCAGTCCTGCCGGCCGTGCTTGCGTAGCCAGACCAGTACCGTGGACCGGCCCTGAATGCCGTAGCGCCGTTGAGCCTCTTTATAACTCAACTCGCCCTTTTCGACCTGGTCTACGACCGATAATTTAAAGGCTAGCGTGTAGTCACGCTGGCTCCGCCTTTTGCCTGAATCCATTGACTCCTCCTGAAGATAGGTCAGAAGGCGTAAACCTTATTCAGGACGGGACA
>NZ_NKRF01000108.1:0-1377 GCF_003408955.1 Pseudomonas sp. GL93 | reverse complement strand
AGCAGGCCTCACAGCTACAACGACTACCGGTCGCCGGTCGCAAAGGAAAGGTTGGCGGCGTGAACCTTAATCGGTGTCCAAGATTACTTGACCAGTTCAGGGGGACGCCTAGTTCTTGCTCGCGAAGAACGCCAACGATAACGCTTGCTTCCTGAAGGAGCGCGGCGCTTATGAGTTTTTCGCGAGCAAGCTCGCTCCTACAGAGGTGTCGTTGCTCCGTTGCGTGAACTCTATTGGCGTTAAATCCTCTGATTAGAGGAAATAACCCTCGACTCGCGTTAAACTGCGCGGGTTTTTAGCCCCCCATTCTCCGGAGCCTTCCATGTCCCGCGTTACCCTGAGTCGCTATTTGATCGAGCAGACCCGCAGCAACAACACGCCTGCCGATCTGCGCTTCCTTATCGAAGTGGTGGCGCGTGCTTGCAAGGAAATCAGCCACGCCGTTTCCAAAGGCGCACTGGGCGGTGTCCTGGGCAGCATGGGCACTGAAAACGTGCAGGGCGAAGTGCAGAAGAAACTGGACGTGCTGTCCAACGAAATCCTGCTCGAAGCCAACGAATGGGGCGGTCACCTGGCCGGCATGGCGTCCGAAGAAATGGACAATGCCTACCAGATCCCAGGCAAATACCCGAAGGGCGCATACCTACTGGTATTCGACCCACTGGACGGTTCGTCCAACATCGATATCAACGCACCGGTCGGCACCATCTTCTCGGTACTGCGTTGCCCGAACGAATACCTGAGCCAGAACGAAGCCCTGAACGAAAAGGCCTTCCTGCAGCCAGGCACCGAGCAGGTTGCTGCTGGCTACGCGATCTACGGCCCACAGACCATGCTGGTGCTGACCCTGGGCGACGGCGTCAAAGGCTTCACCCTGGACCGTGAAATGGGCAGCTTCGTACTCACCCACGAAGACATTTCGATTCCTGCTTCTACCCAGGAATTTGCCATCAACATGTCCAATCAGCGCCACTGGGAAGAACCGGTGAAGCGCTACGTCAACGAACTGATGGAAGGCGAAGAAGGCCCGTTGAAGAAGAACTTCAACATGCGCTGGGTGGCCGCGATGGTTGCCGACGTGCACCGCATCCTGACCCGTGGTGGCCTGTTCATGTACCCGCGCGACAGCCGCGAGCCGTCCAAGCCGGGCAAACTGCGCCTGATGTACGAAGCCAACCCGATGTCGTTTTTGGTTGAACAGGCAGGCGGTGCGTCCACCGACGGCCACCAGCGCATCCTCGACATTCAGCCTGAAGGCCTGCACCAGCGGGTGGCGGTATTCCTGGGTTCGAAGGAAGAAGTTGAGCGCGTGACGGCCTATCACAAGAAGTAAGCCCGTGTGGCGAGGGAGCTTGCTCCCGTTGGGCTGCGAAGCGG
>NZ_NKRF01000106.1:0-1426 GCF_003408955.1 Pseudomonas sp. GL93 | reverse complement strand
AGCCATCCCTTTCAAGGTCTTAGGTAAAATCCTCTGAAACTTCAGTCAGGGATACCCGAAAGATGTGGGCCGATGTACTTGCTCGATTTGAGAAAAAAGCACCTGCCAGCGTTATGGCCAAATTGGCGTTGGAGCAGGCCATTGCGCCAGAGTGGGTCGATCAGGTCTTCGAAGAGCATCGGCAACGGCAGTATTCTCGTGAACTGCTGTTCTCGACCATCATCAAGCTGATGTCCCTTGTTTCATTAGGCTTGAAGCCATCCCTGCACGCCGCCGCGCGGCAACTGGAAGATCTTCCTGTCAGCTTGGCGGCCCTCTACGACAAAATCAGTCGTACCGAGCCTGCTCTGTTGCGCGCCCTGGTCACGGGCTGCGCACAACGCCTGACACCAACCATCAAAGAGCTGGGTTGCACGACGATGCTGCCAGGCTGGCAGGTTCGGGTTGTGGATGGTAATCACCTGGCATCCACCGAGAAACGACTGGGGGCTTTACGCCACGAGCGAGGCGCGGCTCGTCCCGGTTTTTCGGTGGTTGTCTACGATCCCGATCTGGATCAGGTCATCGACCTTCAGGCGTGTGAGGATGCCTACGCAAGCGAGCGTGTTTGCGTGCTGCCGCTGTTGGCTGATGCCGAGCCGGGCCAAGTGTGGTTGGCTGATCGACTCTACTGCACGCTCCCGGTTATGGAAGCTTGTGAGCAAGTCCAAACCTCCTTTGTCATTCGTCAGCAAGCCAAGCATCCACGCTTGATTCAAGAAGGTGAGTGGCAAGAGCCGGTGCCTGTGGAAACGGGCACTGTGCGTGAGCAGATCATCCAGGTCAGAGGCGGTTACCAATGTAGGCGTGTCGAACTGACGCTTCATTCGCCAACGGACTCGGGCGACAACAATTTGATGTTCTGGAGCAATCTGCCAGAGAGCGTTAGTGCGCAGCAGATCGCAGAACTCTATCGTCGCCGCTGGAGCATCGAAGGTATGTTCCAGCGACTGGAAGCAATCCTGGAAAGTGAAATCGAAACCCTTGGCAGCCCGAAGGCTGCCTTGCTCGGGTTCACTACGGCGGTATTGGCCTACAACGTCCTGGCCGTACTCAAGCGAAGCGTCGAGCAAGCTCATCGGGATACCCAGCCTGACGGCTGGGAAGCCTCGATCTATCATTTGGCGGTTCAAGTAAGAAGTGGATATGAGGGCATGCAAATCGCGCTGCCGTCAGAATATCTTCCCGTTATCCCTGCGGAAAAACTGGCCCAGCGCTTATTGGAGCTGGCCAGGAACATCCTGCCCAAACAAGTTGCAAAAAGCCCCCGCGGCCCCAAGGTGCCCAAACCCAAGACATGGGTAAAAGGCACAGCGGTGAATGCTCATGTTTCAACGGACAGGGTAATCAAGGCAGCCAAAACGAAAAGACCTTGAAAGGGATGGCT
>NZ_NKRF01000105.1:0-1453 GCF_003408955.1 Pseudomonas sp. GL93 | reverse complement strand
GTTAAAGGTGCGACTACCACGATCAATGACACCATCGATAAAGTCGACGTAGTTCTGACCGCCACCACCTCCGTCGGCGAAGGTGGCAAGATACCATACACCGCCAGCCTTGTGGATAAAAACGGTGCGCCGGTGACTAACATCACTAATCCGTTGACCGTCACGCTGGATAACGGCGAGACCATCACCATCGGAGTGAATCAGTCCAGCGGCACTGTTTCGATCTTGGCACCGGATGATGTCTACAAAGGTGACCAGACTGTCACTACCGCCATTCAAGGCGTGACCGGTGGCGAGCACTTCGAGAATCTGGTTCCAGGCACTACGGCGGTGAACACCACCGTCACCGATACCCCAGGCACAGACAATACTACGACTGTCACGTTAACTGCGCCGAATGCAGTGAACGAAGGTGGCCAGATCACGTACACCGCGACCTTGAGCAACAAGGCCGGTACTGACGTCACGTTGAAACTCGACAACGGCTCAAGCATTACCATCAAAGCTGGCGACACCGTTGGCACGGTGACCGTCCCTGCACCTACCGATGACGTGTTCATCGACAAGAGCACGCAGACCGTTCAAATCACCGAGACCACGGGTGGCAATTTCGAGAAACTGGAAGTTGCGGGCAACGGCGCCACCACCACGATCAACGACACCATCGACAAGGTCGATGTGGTCCTGACCGCTACCACCACTGTCGGTGAAGGCGGCAACATCGTCTACACCGCCAGCCTTGTGGATAAAAACGGCGCACCGGTGACCAACATCACCAACCCGCTGACCGTGACTCTGGATAACGGCCAAACCATCACCATTGGTGTGAATCAGTCCAGCGGCACTGTTTCGGTCTTGGCACCGGATGATGTGTACAAAGGCGATCAGACCGTCACCACCGCCATCAAAGGCGTGACCGGTGGCGAGCACTTTGAGAACCTGGCGCCTGGCACCGATAAAGTCACCACGACTGTGACGGACACTTCGGGCACCGATAACACTACTACCG
This sequence comes from Pseudomonas sp. GL93, assembly GCF_003408955.1. Classification (NCBI taxonomy): domain Bacteria; kingdom Pseudomonadati; phylum Pseudomonadota; class Gammaproteobacteria; order Pseudomonadales; family Pseudomonadaceae; genus Pseudomonas; species Pseudomonas sp. GL93. Next base: position 444 of record NZ_NKRF01000105.1, on the reverse strand, counting down.
TTACGCTAACGGCTCCGTCCGAAGCGAACGAAGGTGGCCAGATCACCTACACCGCGACCTTGAGCAACAAGGCCGGTACTGACGTCACGTTGAAACTCGACAACGGTTCGTCGATCACCATCAAAGCTGGCGACACTGTCGGCACCGTGACCGTCCCTGCGCCTACCGATGACGTGTTCATCGATAAGAGCACCCAAACCGTCAAGATCACTGACGCTTCTGGCGGCAACTTCGAAAAACTGGAAGTGGCAGGCAACGGTGCGACCACCACCATCAACGACACCATCGACAAGGTTGATGTTGTACTGACCGCCACCACCACCGTCGGCGAAGGCGGTAACATCATCTACACCGCCAGCCTTGTGGATAAAAACGGTGCGCCGGTGACTAACATCACCAATCCGCTGACCGTTACCCTGGACAATGGTGCGACCACCACCATTG
>NZ_NKRF01000026.1:0-1486 GCF_003408955.1 Pseudomonas sp. GL93 | reverse complement strand
GTGGCGAGGGAGCTTGCTCCCGCTGGGGTGCGCAGCGCCCCCAAAAAAGCCGGCTCCAGCTGCGCTGTCGAACGGGAGCAAGCTCCCTCGCCACAACAGTACCCGTACACAAAACGAACATTGAAAAAAAACAACAACAAGGAGTCACCCCTATGAATCGTCGTCGTGGTTTGCGTTCCCTGTGCTGCGCCGCTGTGGCGGTCTCGGCCATGAGCTTGAGCGGCCTGTTGCTGGCCGCTGAAGAAGTGAAAATCGGTTTTCTGGTCAAGCAGGCCGAAGAGCCCTGGTTCCAGACGGAGTGGGCGTTTGCGGAAAAAGCCGCCCAGGACAAAGGCTTCAAACTCATCAAGATCGCGGTGCCGGACGGCGAGAAAACCCTCTCGGCCATCGACAGCCTGGCCGCCAACGGCGCCAAAGGCTTCGTGATCTGCCCGCCGGACGTGTCCCTGGGCCCGGCCATTGTGGCTAAAGCCAAGGCCAACGGCTTGAAAGTGATGGCCGTGGATGATCGCTTTGTCGATGCCAAGGGCAACTTCATGGAAGACGTGCCGTACCTGGGCATGGCCGCATTTGAGGTGGGCCAGAAGCAGGGCGCCGCCATGGCCGCCGAAGCGAAAAAACGCGGTTGGGACTGGAAGGACACTTATGCGGTGATCAACACCTTCAACGAACTCGACACCGGCAAGAAGCGCACCGACGGCTCGATCAAGTCGCTGGAGGAGGCTGGTATTCCTAAAGATCACATCCTCACCGCCCCACTGAAAACCCTCGACGTGCCAGGCAGCATGGACGCCACCAACTCGGCCTTGGTCAAGCTGCCGAGCGGGGCGAAGAACCTGATCATCGGCGGCATGAACGACAACACCGTGCTCGGCGGCGTGCGCGCCACCGAAAGTGCTGGCTTCGCCGCAGCCAATGTGATCGGTATCGGCATCAATGGCACCGACGCCATCGGCGAATTGAAGAAAGCCAACAGCGGCTTCTTCGGCTCCATGCTGCCCAGCCCGCACATTGAAGGCTACAAAACCGCTGAGATGATGTACGAGTGGGTCACCCAGGGCACCGAGCCGCCGAAATACACGGCCATGGACGAAGTGACGCTGATTACCCGTGAAAACTTCCAGGCGGAACTGACCAAGATCGGGCTGTGGAAATGACCGCTGCGGCCCTGCGGTTTGACGGCATCGGCAAGACTTTTCCCGGGGTCAAGGCGCTGTATGGCATTTGCTTCACCGCCCACCCCGGGCAGGTGCACGCGCTGATGGGCGAGAACGGCGCAGGCAAGTCGACCCTGCTGAAAATCCTCGGCGGCGCCTACATTCCATCCAGCGGCACCGTGCAGATCGGCGCGCAGACCATGGCCTTCAAATGCGCCGCCGACAGCATCGCCAGCGGTGTGGCGGTGATTCACCAAGAGCTGCACCTGGTGCCGGAAATGAGCGTGGCCGAGAACCTGTTCCTCGGGCATTTGCCCACGCGCTTTGGC
>NZ_NKRF01000123.1:0-1524 GCF_003408955.1 Pseudomonas sp. GL93 | reverse complement strand
GCGGGCACCACCTGGAGCTACGATAACCAAGCGGCAACCCTGGCTGACGGCACCTATAACGTGCAGGTGCGTGTCATCGACACGGCCGGCAACGTGGGTCAAACCGCGAGCCAGAGTGTAACGGTTGATGGTGTTGTTTCGACTGCAGCGATCGCGATCACCTCGATCACAACTGACTCGGGCGCGAGCGCAACCGACTACATCACCAACGACAATACCCTGGTCTTCAACGGCACCTTGGGCGCTGCCCTGGCAGCCGATGAAAAAGCGCAGATCAGCCTGGACGGCGGGGTGACCTGGCTGGACAGCACTGTATCGGGCACTACCTGGAGCTACGATAACCAGGCAGCTACCTTGGCTGACGGCACCTATAACGTGCAGGTCCGCGTCATCGACACAGCGGGCAATGTGGGTCAAACCGCGAGCCAGAGCGTCGTCATTGATGGTGCTGTATCAAGTGCAGCCATCGCGATTACGTCGATCAGCGTCGACTCGGGTGCTAACACTTCCGACTACATCACCAGCGACAACACCTTGGTCTTCAACGGCACCTTGGGTGCTGCCCTGGCAGCCGATGAAAAGGCGCAGATCAGTCTGGACGGCGGGGCGACCTGGCTGGACAGCACTGTCTCGGGCACCACCTGGAGCTACGATAACCAGGCGGCTACCTTGGCTGACGGCACCTACAACGTGCAGGTGCGTGTTATCGACACAGCCGGCAACGTAGGTCAATCCGCGAGCCAGAACGTCGTCATTGATGGTGTTGTTTCGACTGCAGCGATCGCGATCACCTCGATCACTACCGACTCCGGTGCGAGCGCAACCGACTACATCACCAACGACAACACCCTGGTGTTCAACGGCACCTTGGGTGCTGCTTTGGCAGCCGACGAAAAAGCGCAGATCAGCCTGGACGGCGGGGCGACCTGGCTGGACAGCACTGTCTCGGGCACCACCTGGAGCTACGATAACCAGGCGGCTACCTTGGCTGACGGCACCTACAACGTGCAGGTGCGTGTTATCGACACAGCCGGCAACGTAGGTCAATCCGCGAGCCAGAACGTCGTCATTGATGGTGTTGTTTCGACTGCAGCGATCGCGATCACCTCGATCACAACTGACTCGGGTGCGAGCGCTACCGACTACATCACTAGCGACAACACTTTGGTGTTTAACGGCACCCTGGGCGCTGCCCTGGCAGCCGATGAGAAGGCGCAGATCAGCCTGGATGGCGGTACCACTTGGCTGGACAGCACTGTCTCGGGCACTACCTGGAGCTACGACAATCAGGCCGCGACCTTGGGTGACGACCCCTACACCGTGCAGGTGCGTGTTATCGACACAGCCGGCAACGTAGGGCAATCCGCGAGCCAGAACGTCGTCATTGATGGTGTTGTTTCGACTGCAGCGATCGCGATCACCTCGATCACAACTGACTCGGGTGCGAGCGCTACCGACTACATCACTAGCGACAACACTCTGGTGTTTAACGGCACCCTGGGCGCTGCCCTGGCAGCCGATGAA
>NZ_NKRF01000080.1:0-1583 GCF_003408955.1 Pseudomonas sp. GL93 | reverse complement strand
GCGTCTTTGACGGGGGTGGGGGCGTTTTCCTGCATATAGGGCCTATAAGTATGAAAGCGGGGGCATTATGGCAAATACCGCCCTCCTGAACACAGAAGATCCAATGTGGGAGCTGGCTTGCCTGCGATGGCGGTGGGTCAATTAAAGATGGGCTGGCTGACACACCGCTATCGCAGGCAAGCCAGCTCCCACAGTTTGATCTTCACAGGGCGACCATTAGCGTTGTTTCATGCGGTCGATTATCACCGCCAGCAACAGGATCGAGCCACGAATCACATATTGGTAAAAGGTATCGATGTTCTTCAGGTTCATCGCATTCTCGATGATCGCCAGAATCAGCACCCCGGCAATCACATGGCGGATCATGCCAATGCCGCCGCTCAACGACACCCCGCCCAGCACACAGGCCGAGATCACTGTCAGCTCGAACCCCTGGCCAATCATCGGCTGGCCCGAGGTCATGCGTGACGCGAGGATCACCCCGGCCAGGGCGCCGATCAAACCGTGCACGGCAAAGATGATGATCTTGGTGCGATCGACATTCACGCCCGCGAGCAACGCGGCTTCCTGGTTGCCGCCAATGGCCATGGTGTTGCGCCCATAGGTGGTGTAATTGAGCAGCCAGCCAAAGAACACAAAGCACAGTACGGTGATAATGATCGGCACCGGCACGCCCAGCAGTTGGCCGTTGCCGAATACGAAGAACCCTTCATTCATCACCCCCACCGCCTTGCCGTTGGAGAAGATGTAGGCCAGGCCACGTACGATTTGCATGGTCGCCAGCGTGGCAATCAACGCATTGATGCGCAGCTTGGCGATCACGATGCCGTTGATCAGCCCTACCACCAGGCCCATGGCCAAGGCCGCCGACACGCCGAGTAATACGCTGTCGGTGTCGCGCATCACGATGCCCGCCACCACCCCGGCGCAGGCGATCACCGAGCCTACCGACAAGTCGAAGTGCCCCGAGGCCAGGCAGAACAGCATGGTGCACGCGGCAATACCGACAGTCGAAATCGCCAGGCCCAGACCGCGCATGTTCAGCGGCGAAAGGAAGTTGTCGATGAACACCGCGCTGAGCACAAAAATGCTCAGCGCCGCCAGCAGCATCACCCAGTCATCGAGAAATTTGCGCTGGTTAAAACCCGGCCAAAAGCCCTTTGCAGTTTTTACCTCAGACATAGCCAAACCCTCTTATTTTTGTTCAAGCCCGAGACTGTGGCAGCGCCAGTTGCAGCAGGCGCGCTTCATCCGCTTGGGCGCGGGGCAACTCACCGGTCAAGGCGCCTTCACTCATCACCAGGATGCGGTCGGAGATGCCCATCACTTCCATCAGGTCGCTGGACACCACGATTACCGCAATGCCACTGGCCGCCAGGTTATGGATGATCTGGTAGATCTCCGACTTGGCGCCGATGTCGATACCGCGGGTGGGTTCATCCAGCAGCAGGACCTTCATCGGCATCGACAACCAGCGGCCAAGAATGGCTTTCTGCTGATTACCGCCGGACAGGTACAGGATTTTCTGCTCGGCATTCGGCGTCTTGACCTTCATGGCCTGGATCTGCCGCTCGGCGTTGCCC
>NZ_NKRF01000103.1:0-1652 GCF_003408955.1 Pseudomonas sp. GL93 | reverse complement strand
TTCTTCACCGCCAGCCTTGTGGATAAAAACGGTGCGCCGGTGACTAACATCACCAATCCGCTGACCGTTACCCTGGACAATGGTGAGACCATTACCATTGGCGTGAATCAGTCCAGCGGCTCCATCACCACCATCGCGCCAAACGACGTCTACAAAGGCGATCAAACTGTCACCACTGCTATCAAAGGCGTGACCGGCGGCGAGCATTTTGAAAATCTTGTGCCGGGCACTACGACGGTAAACACCACCGTCACAGATACCCCAGGTACTGACAACACCACGACTGTCACGCTGACCGCGCCTAGCGCCGTGAACGAAGGTGGTCAAATTACGTACACCGCCACGCTTTCCAACAAAGCAGGCACTGACGTAACGCTAAAACTCGACAATGGTGCGTCAATCACCATCAAGGCGGGCGACACCGTCGGCACCGTGACCGTCCCTGCACCTACCGATGACGTGTTCATCGACAAGAGCACCCAAACCGTCAAGATCACCGAGACCACGGGCGGCAACTTCGAGAAGTTAGAAGTTGCAGGCAATGGCGCAACCACCACCATCAACGACACCATCGATAAAGTCGACGTGGTTCTGACCGCCACGACTACCGTGGGCGAAGGCGGCAACATCGTCTACACCGCCAGCCTTGTGGATAAGAACGGCGCACCGGTGACCAACATCACCAACCCGCTCACCGTCACTCTGGATAACGGCAAAACCATCACTATCGGTGTTAACGAATCGAGCGCTAGCGTTTCGGTTATTGCTCCTGATGATGTGTACAAAGGCGACCAAACTGTCACCACCGCGATCAAAGGTGTGACGGGCGGCGAGCATTTTGAAAACCTAGTACCGGGCACTGCAGCGGTAAACACCACCGTCACAGATACCCCCGGCACTGACAACACCACGACTGTCACACTGACTGCACCAAGTGCTGTCAACGAAGGTGGCCAGATCACCTACACCGCAACTTTGAGCAACAAGGCTGGCACCGACGTCACCTTGAAGTTGGATAACGGCTCTTCGATCACCATCAAGGCGGGCGACACTGTTGGCACTGTGACCGTGCCTGCACCGACTGATGACGTGTTCATCGACAAGAGCACGCAGACCGTCAAGATCACCGAAACCACCGGCGGTAACTTCGAAAAATTGGAAGTTGCTGGTAACGGCGCAACTACGACGATCAACGACACCATCGACAAAGTCGATGTGGTTCTGACTGCCACCACCACCGTCGGCGAAGGCGGCAATATCGTTTACACCGCCAGCCTTGTGGATAAAAACGGCGCCCCAGTAACCAACATCACCAACCCGCTGACGGTCACCCTGGATAACGGCAAGACCATCACCATCGGTGTGAATCAGTCCAGCGGCTCCATCACCACCGTCGCGCCAAACGACGTCTACAAAGGTGACCAAACTGTTACCACCGCTATCAAGGGTGTGACCGGTGGTGAGCATTTCGAGAACCTGGTTCCTGGCACTACGGCGGTGAATACCACCGTTACCGATACCCCGAGCACCGACAACACTACGACTGTCACGCTGACCGCGCCTAGCGCCGTTAACGAAGGTGGCCAGATCACCTACACCGCGACCTTGAGCAATAAGGCCGGTACTGACGTCACGTTGAAACTCGACAACGG